>CBIHPZ010000114.1:0-8790 GCA_966211865.1 uncultured Aquabacterium sp. | reverse complement strand
ACCCCGACCAGCCGCTGATCACCGGCCGCGTCTACAACGCCGAGCAGATGCCGCCCTGGGAGCTGCCGGCCAATGCCACGCAAAGCGGCATCCTGACGCGCTCCAGCAAAGGCGGCGCCTACGGCAATGCCAACGCGCTGCGCTTCGAGGACAAGAAGGGCAGCGAGCAGGTGTGGCTGCACGCCGAGAAGAACCAGGACATCGAGGTCGAGAACGACGAGACGCACTGGGTCGGCCATGACCGCACCAAGACCATCGACCACGACGAGACCGAGCACGTCAAGCACGACCGCAAGAAGACGATCGACAACGACGAGACGGTGCACGTGCACCACGACCGCACCGAGACCGTCGACAACAACGAGAAGATCTCGATCGGCGTCAACCGCACCGAGGACGTCGGCAACAACGAGTCGATCTCCATCGGCGCCAACCGCACCGAAAGCGTCGGCAAGGACGAGAGCGTCTCCATCGGCAAGAACCGCAAGATGGACGTCGGCGAGGACGAGTCGCTGTCCGTCGGCAAGAACCGCACGCACAGCGTCGAGAAGAACGAGACGATCACCATCGGCGAGAACTGGACCGTCACCGTCGGCAAGGACGCCAGCCTCGACGTGCAGGGCCTGCGCAAGACCAAGATCGCCAAGGACGACTCGCAGCACGTGGGCAAGAAGCTCAGCATCGAGGCGGGCGACGAGATCGTGCTGAAGACCGGCGACGCCAGCATCACGATGAAGAAGGACGGCACGATCACCATCAAGGGCAAGGACATCACGCTGGATGCCAGCGGCAAGATCGTCGCGAAGGCCTCGGGCCAGATGACCTTGAAGGGCTCCAAGATCGCCGAGAACTGAGTGCTTCAGCTCGCCAACCACACCCCCTTCAGCGCCGCGCTCTCGGTGTTCCCCGACGCGCAGGGCGTCGAGACCGCCTTCGCCGTCGTGAAGGCCACTTTCGCGATCGGCGCCAAGGGCCCGGTGTTGGCGAAGGACCAGGTGCCGCTGATCGGCGCCGACGTGTTCTGGGGCGACCCCATCGCCAGCAGCCTGCGCGCCGCCGGCGACTTCACGCTGCTGAAGCCGGCCACCGACGTGCTGCTGCAGGGCCGCGCCATCGCCCAGGCACCGGAGACGCGCGTGGCCGACGTGAGCCTGAAGGTCGGCCCCGTCAGCAAGACCGTGCGCGTGTTCGGCGACCGGCGCTGGGAAGGCACGGGCGACCGCCTGCGGCCTTCCGCCCCGCTGCCCTGGGAACGCATGCCGCTGCGCTGGGAGTTCGCCTTCGGCGGCATCGCCGGTTCCGCCGCAGCGGCCCACGAGCCGCGCAACCCGGTGGGCCGCGGCATCGGCGCCGACGCGGCGTCGCTGAAGGGCACGCCGCTGCCCAACCTGGAAGACCCGGCCGCGCTCATCACCGGCCCCGCCGACCGTCCGCCGCCGGCCTGCTTCGCGCCCATCGCCCCCACCTGGCTGCCGCGCCGCAGCCACGCCGGCACCTACGACGCCGCCTGGAGCCGCCAGCGCGCGCCCTACCTGCCGCTGGATTTCGACGCGCGCTACTTCCAGCTGGCGCCGGCCGGCCTGGTGGCGCCCGGCCACCTGCAGGGCGGCGAGCCGGTGGAGATGAACGGCTTCACGCTCGGCGGGCCGTTGCGCTTCACGCTGCCGCTGCTGCACTGGACCGTGGAGTTCGATTTCGACGGCTCGCGGCAGCCGCGGCCGCCGCAGCTGGAAACCGTGCTGTTCGAGCCCGATGCCGGCCGCTTCCAGATGCTGTGGCGCGCCGCGCTGCCGGTGGACAAGAAGCTGCTGAAGCTGAAGACCGTGGTGCTGCGCTGCGCCGAATACGGCCCCGACGGCCGCCCGCCGCCGCCGCTGCCCGGGCTGCAGGGCCTGCCGCGCAGCTACGCGGCCGCATGAGGGATAACGCGAAATGAGCGCGTCCCAGGACATCGTGATCGTCGGCGCCGGCCTGGTGACGCCGATCGGCCTGAGCCTGCCCGAAACCGCCGCCGCGGCGCGCGCCCGGGTCGCCCGCCTGCGCGAGTGCGGCCTTCACGACCGCCGCTTCGAGCCCTACGTCGTCGGCCAGGTGCCCGACGAAGGCCTGCCCGACCTGGCCCCCGCGCTGGCCGAGCTGCCGCTGCAATCGCGCGAGGCGCGCATGCTGCGCCTGGCCGCCGTGGCCATCGAAGAGGCGCTGGCGCCCCTGCAGTCATTGAAGCCCGGCCCCGTGCCGCTGATGCTGGGCCTGCCCGAGCACCACACCACCCTGGCCCTGGTGCCCGCGCACTTCCTGCACCGGCTCACGCTGCAGCTGCCCGGCGTGCTGGACCGCGACGCCAGCCTGGCCGCGCCGCGCGGCCGCGCCGCCGGCCTGGGCGCGCTGCCGCACGCCAGCGCCCGGCTGGCCACCGGCGCGCCGAAGTACATGCTGGTCGGCGGCGTCGACAGCCTGGTCGACCCCTACGTGCTGGGCACGCTGGACATGGAAGGCCGCATCCGCCACGGCGCCAACAGCGACGGCTTCACGCCCTCCGAAGGCGCGGCCATGCTGCTGCTGACGCAGGCGCGCACCGCGCAGGCCCACGGGCTGGAGCCGCTGGCCCGCGTCTGCGCCACCGGCCAGGGCCAGGAGCCGGGCCACCTGTACGCCCAGGCGCCCTACCTGGGCGAAGGCCTGGCCGCCGCGGTGGCGCAGGTCTTTGCCACCGACCCGCCGGAAGCCCCGGTGGCGAGCGTCTGGTGCAGCTTCAACGGCGAACGCTACTGGGCGCGCGAATTCAGCGTCGCCCGCACGCGGGAGGCCCGGCACTTCGCGCCTGCGCACGCCATGGAACATCCCGCCGAATGCTTCGGCGACCTGGGCGCGGCGCACGGCCCCGCGCTGGCGGCGCTGGCCGCGCATGCCTTGCGCCACCGCTACCGGGGCTCGCCCGGCCTGGTGCTGGCCTCGTCCGACCGCGGCGACCGCGCGGCCTCGCTGCTGGCGTCCCCCTAACTCCTCAAGAACGCGTCCACCGCACCATGCCCTGCACCGTCCACAACATCCGCGGCTTCGCCCACAAGGGCTCGGGCGGCATGAGCCTGGTCTTTCCGGACGTGTGCAAGACCCCCGCGCCACCGGCGCCGCCGATCCCCATCCCCTACCCCAACATCGGCAAGTCGGCCGACACGTCGCAGGGCACCACCAAGGTGGAGGCCGACGGCCAGATGATCATGGTCAAGGGCGCCAAGTACATGATGAGCGCGGGCGACGAGCCCGGCAGCGTCGGCGGCGTCGTCAGCGGCGTGATCAAGGGCGAGTGCGAGTACCTGATGTACTCCTTCGACGTGATGCTCGAAGGCAAGAACGTGTGCCGCATGGGCGACCCGCTGTGGCACAACAAGAAGAACATCTGCGGCTGAAGGAGCGGCGCGATGACGCAACTCGGTGAAGCGGTGGCGATCGGCGTCTTCGTGGGCGCTGACGACAAGCACTCCAAGTCCACCTGCCCCTGGCATGCGGAAGACGAGAACGCGTCCGCCGACCCGATGGAGGAGCAGCTGGTCGACGAGGACGCGCACGGCGCCATTCCCGCCAACATGGGCAAGAAGCTGGGCGACAACCTGAAGAAGGCGGGCGAGACGCCGCCTTCTGCCGACAAGGTGGAGATCGCCTACAAGGCCGGCGCCACCGTGGGCTTCAGCCAGTCGGGCAAGAAGAAGAAGGTGCAGACCTACGAAGAGGTCACGACCGAGACCTACGAATACCCGCTGCAGTACGCGCCGCACCACCTCATCCCCGGCAACGAGTCGCTGAAGGGCTCGAAGGTGCTGGTCTACATGGGCGCCGAAAGCGTCATCAGCAAGTACGAGCCGCCGGGCGCCAGCAAGATCAAGGACGGCAAGTCCATCGGCTACGACGTGAACGCCGCCACCAACGGCGTGTGGCTGCCCAGCCCCTACGCGCTGTCCAACAGCAACAAGTGGCCTTCGCAGGACGGGCTGAAGGTGGTGCTGCAGCGCCTGGGCCAGGTGGTGGTGGACGAGACCGAGTCCTTCAAGAGCGCCTACGTCGCCGCCAGCATCGAGGCGTCGGGCCACCGCCAGTTCCACATGCGCCACGAGGACTACTCGTACAAGGTGCAGGAGATCCTGGACGCGATGGGCAACAAGATCAAGCTGATGAGCTCGAAGTGCCCGGTGGCCGACGACGGCAAGGACGACGGCAAGTTCGACCCGCCGGTGGGCCTGAAGACCAAGCTCGACGGCCTGTCGGCGCGCATGAAATCGCTGCTGATCGGCGCCGTGTGGCGGCCGCCGTTCTTCACCGACGACCTGTCGGAGGAGTACTCGAAGACCCTGCAGAAGGTGCGCCGCAGCGCCCGCAAGCTGAAAGTGATGTGAGGAAGGAATGCCGATGAAAGCGACCGACACGCCGAACCAGCCGGCGCCGGTGGACGAGTACTTCGTGATGCAGCCCGTGATGCGCGGCGGCATGCTGCTGGCCCCGCTGCGCGACGTGCCCGAGGACCAGGCCTGGACCGTCGGCCAGCGCTTCGACCCGCCGCCGGCGCAGCCCGTGGTGGCCAAGATCCGCAACGGCTACGAAGACGCCGAGCCGCGCCCGTTCCTGGGCGTGCCGCCGATCATGAGCGACAAGCTGCTCGAGGTGCTGCGCGGCGTCGGCGTCAGCAACCTGGACACCTACGACGCGGTGATCCAGAGCGCCGACGGCGCCGTCTCGCTGAAGGGCTACAAGGCCTTCAACCTGATCGGCCTGGTGGCCGCGGCCAACCTGGCGCAGACCCGCTTCGCGCCCGACAACGAATCCCGCTTCATGGACGCCAGCATCGACGGCCTGGTGCTGGACCCCGCCAAGATCCAGGGCCTGCGCATGTTCCGCCTGGCCGAGAACACCAGCGCCATCATCGTGCACCGCTCGGTCAAGGCAGCGGTGGAGGCGGCGGGCATTCCGCACGTCAATTTCGTGAAGCCTTCGGACTTCATGAGCTAACGCCTGATCGGAGCAGCCATGCCGCGCCACCTTGCCAAGACGGGCACCGCCGCCAACGCCTCGGTCCTCCAGCCCGAGCCCGCCGCACCGGCAGCCCCGGCCCAGCCCTGCCGCGCCCGCCTCGAAGCCGTGCTGCCCGACGGCCACCTGCGCGTCAGCACGCCCGCCGGCGCCGGCTGGCGCTGCGAATGGCTGGACACCGGCACCCCACCCAACCCGCCGCTGGCCGCCGGCGACACGCTGCTGGTGATGCCACCCGGTGCCGACGGCACGCCCGCGCTGGTGCTGGGCCGCGTCGGCCTGTACCGGCCCGAGGCGCTGCCGCCCACGCTGGTGCTGGGCGCCACAGAGACGGTGAGCCTGCGCTGCGGCGAGTCCTCGGTCGACCTGCGCGCCGATGGCAAGGTGATGATCCGCGGCGAAGACGTGCTGGTGCGCGCCAAGGGCACGCAGCGCATCCGCGCCGGCACGGTCGCCATCAACTAGCCACCCTCGCATAACCCCAGGAGAACATGGCCACGCCGCGCGCCCGCTACATCGCCGAGCTGCTGCCCCAGCACGCCGAGGATTTGGCCTTCCTGTGGGGCCAGCGGCGCGACGCGCTGCAATCGCGCCGCCACACGCTGCGCGAGTTCGCCGAGATCGGCGAGCGCATTGAGGCCCATGCCCAGGGCCTGCTGGTGCCGCCGCTGCCGGCCGTGACGGCGCTGCTGGCGCCGCAGCTGGCGTCCGCCGACCGCGACGAGGCCTTCGCCGCCGGCTACGCGCTGCTGCGCCGGTCCGACGCGGCCGTCACGCGCGAGGTGATCGCCGCCTTCGCGCAGGCCAGCGGCGACACGCTGGCCGGCCTGCGCGACGCGTTCAGCCTGGCGCCCTTCGCGCTCTTCGCCGGCGAGATGCAGGCCGCGCTCGACCGCGCCCGGCCGCACACCGCCGCCGCCGCCGCGGTGGTGCTGGCCAACCACCGCGTGCTGCACGGCCAGGCCGCGCGCCTGGCCGAGCTGGTCGAGCACGAGGACCCCGAGGTCTGCGGCTGGGCCTGGCGCGCCGCGGGCCTGGCGGATGCGCGCGGCGATTCACCCGCTCACACCCGGCCTTATCAGCATGCGCTGGCGCACCCTGCGGCCTGGGTGCGCGCGGCCGCGTGGTCGGCCGCCGCCTGGACCGGCCAGGCGCAGGCGCTGCCGCTGCTGCGCCACGTGGCCGCGCAGGGCGACGCGGTGGCGTTGCGCTGGCTGGCGGTGCTGGGCGGGCCGGAAGACGTGTCCACCCTGCAGCGCGCGGCGCTGGCCATCGACGACCCGCAGGCCCGCTGCCGGCTGCTGGCGCGCTTCGGCCACCCGTCGGCGCTGAACGCGCTGGTGCGCTGGATGGCAGAGCCGGACGTGGCGCTGGCCGCCGCCTCCGGCGAGGCGTTCGAGCGCATCACCGGCATTGACCTGCGTGCCCGCCGCGAGCAACTGCCCGTGCCCGCCGATGCCGACGAGTTCGAGCGCGAGATGGCGCCGCTGGTCTGGCTGCCCGACGCCGCCAAGGCGCGCGCGGTGATGGAGGAGCGCGGCGCCGAGTGGATGCAGGGCACTCGCTGGTGCCAGGGCTTGCGCGTGGACCCGGAGGCCGCCACCGACCAGCTGCCCACCTTCGACCTCGAGGCGCGCTGGGACATCGGCGCCCGCGCCGCGCTGGCCGGCCGGCCCGTCTGCGTTCCGCCCCCGGTGCACTGAACACCGCGCCACCACCATGCCGGCACCCACCCGTCTCGGCAAGTACGAGCTGCGCCGGGAGCTCGGCAAGGGCTCGATGGGGGTGGTGTACGAGGCCTTCGACCCGGTGATCGAGCGGCTGGTCGCCATCAAGATCATTCGCCAGGACGATTTCGGCGCGGCGCAGACGGCCGAGCTCATCGCCCGCCTGCGGCGCGAGGCCCAGGCCGCCGGCCGCCTCAACCACCCGGGCATCGTCTCGGTCTACGACTTCGGCGAAGACGCCACCGTGGGCGGCCACGGCATCGCCTTCATCGCGATGGAGCTGGTGGAAGGCCGCGAGCTGAAGGACCTGCTCGACGGCGGCCGCCGCTTCACGCCCGCGGAAGCGGTGGGCATCCTGGGCGAGGTGCTGGGCGCGCTGCAGCACGCGCACGACCGCGGCGTGACGCACCGCGACATCAAGCCCGGCAACGTCATCCTGCTGGCCGACGGCGGCGTGAAGCTGGCCGACTTCGGCGTCGCGCGCATCGAACGGTCCGAGCTGACGCAGGCCGGCACCTTGATCGGCACGCCGATGTACATGTCGCCCGAGCAGATCATGGGCCTGGAGGTGGATGGCCGCAGCGACCTCTTCTCCTGCGGCGTGCTGCTGTACGAACTGCTGACCGGCCGCAAGCCCTTCACCGGCTCGGTGACCACGGTGATGCAGAAGGTGCTGCACGTCGACCCCGAACCGCCTTCACGCGCCAATACGGCGTTAGGAACCGACTGGGACCAGCTGCTGCAGCGTGCGCTGGCCAAGAAGCCGGAAGAGCGATTTCCCAGCGCCCGCGCGTTTGCGCAGGCCATGCGCGAGACGCTGGCGCGGCATGGCGACGAGGCCACGGTGGTGATGCCGATGCCGCCGGCGCCTGGGACGGCGGCAGCGGTGGCGCCGACACCATCGGCGCCGGCACCATCCACGGCTTCCGCGCCGTCGGTGCCTGCTCGCCAGGAGACGGGCAGGCCGCCCCGACGCGGCGGCACCGTGCTGGCAGCGGGTGCCATCGCGCTGGCCGGCGCAGCCGGGCTGTATGCGCTGCTGCGGCCCGCGCCGCCGTCCGACGCCGCCACGCGCACGTCCGCGGCGCCCGCAGCACCAGCGCTCCCGGCGTCGGCCCAGACGCCAGCAGCCGCTTCGGCCACCGCCGAGGCATCGACACCGGCCGGCTCGCACGCCACCGCTGGCGCGGCGACGAGCGCCGCCTCGTCGACCTCGGCCGGCGCCTCGACAGCCAGCGGCTTGCCCACGCCCACGACCACGCCCACCGCGGCGCCAACGCCGCCCCCCGTGCAGCGCCCGGCCACGCTGCCGCCCACGCCCGGGTCATCCGCGGCAACGCCGGCCCCGGCGCCCAAGCCCGCAGCGGCTTCACAGCCGGCTGCTGCACCGGCGCCCCCGCCCGGCGCCAGCGCGGCGGCCCGGCCCACCACCGCCCCGTCGAAGCCGGCCGCCGCACCGCCTGCGCCCGTTCCGCCCCCGGCCACCCCGACGACCGACTGGCCCACCCGCCTCGCCCGCGTCAACAAGCTCAAGCCCGAGACCACGCTGACGCAGGCCCTGCGCCGGTTGCTGGAACCGCTGGCGCCCGGCGAACAGCAGGTCATGACCGACTTCGAGGCGCTGCTGCGGCGGCAGCCGGCCAGCACCGGCCTGGCCATGGGCATCAAGAACGGCTACTTCCACTACTGGTGGGTGCGCGGCGCGGCAGGGCCCGCCAGCGCCGCCCTCAGCGCCCGCAAGCGCTGCGAGGAGCGCCACGCCACCACCTGCCACGCGGTGCTGGTCGACGGCGCGCTGCAGCCGGAAGGCTTCGTCGCCGCGGTTCGCGCCCTGGGCGCCAAGCCGCCGGAGGCGGTGCGGGCCGAACTGCTGCAGGCCTTTGCGCTGTCGATCGACAACGCCCGCCAGGCCCCGGCGGCCAGTGCACCGGCGCCCGTTCCTGCGCCCGCCCCCGCCAAGCCGGTGCCAGTACCCGCACCAGCGCCTGCGACCACCCCGGCGTCCCGCACCGGCCCGCCGGCCCCCCCCGCATCGTCCACCCGG
>CBIHPZ010000113.1:0-8828 GCA_966211865.1 uncultured Aquabacterium sp. | reverse complement strand
GGCATGCACGAGCTGGACTACGGCAGCGCCGTGTTCCGCTTCCAGCTGGGCACCGGCCGCCTGGAAGAGGTGACGGCGCGCGCGCCGGTGCTGCACCTGCCGGGCGGCGTGGCCGTGCCCTTCGCAGCGCTGGCGGCCTTCCTGCGCGAACACGACCCCGGCACCTTCCGCGCCGGCGGTTTCATCGTCAGCCCGGCCTTCGGCCTGGCGTTCGATCCGTCCGATTCGAACTGGGTCACGGCATTGGCCGCGCATGCGCTGCCGGAATGGCGCAAGCTGGCCGGGCCCGGCTGAAGCCCGGCCGCGGCGCCGGCGCTTCAGATGGGATAGATGATGGAGTTCGGGATCATCTCGCTGTCGTAGATGCACTGGCGCGACGAGAACTTCAGGCCCTGCGGCGTGCGCACCACGGTGTCGATGTAGCGGCCGACGTTGAACACGGTGGAGATCTCGGACAGCTTGGTGCGGAACACCGCGTAGTTGGCCTCGCATTCAAAGTGAGCGTCCGTCACCCGCCGCACCACCGGGCTGCCGACCACGTGGCGCTGGTAGTAGGGATCGTGGAACAGGGTCTCGCGAATGCCGTAGACGCGGTCCTTCAGCATCCCCTTGCTGGTGAAGGACAGCGTGGCCAGCGGAAAGCCGCGCTCGAAGTTCTCGCGCGGCTGCAGGCGGTACACGCAGTCGTCGGTGAAGAACTCGGGCCACAGCTCCCACTGGCCGGAATCCACCGCCAGCGCGTAGTCGGCATACAGCTGGTTCAGTGCCAGCCAGTCGTCGAAGCCCAGGGGCGCGCCGGTTCCGCTGCCGTTCATTCGTCCGCCTCCATCACCTCGCGCCAGTAGCGGTACATGCCGCGGATCAGCGTCTCGGTGACCATGTGCTCGGTGTCCTCCACGCCGCGGCCGCCCAGTTCGGCCAGCGTGTGGTGGAAGGGCTTGCTTTCGAAGGCCTGCTGCGAGAACTCGATGACCTCGCCATCGTCGGCGGAGACGAAGCCCGCCGGACCGAAGAGGTTGGCCTGGCGCAGGCGGCGCTGCGTCATGGCCTCGTCGTCGTCCTCGAAGCCGAAATGCGTCCACACGAAGTCGAAGGCGCCATGGCCCGCCGGCTGGATGTGGCGCGTGGACACGCTGTTGACCTGCTGCTGCAGGATGACGCTGGGGAACAGCGTGGTCATCACCGCGGTGGGCCCTTCCCACCAGGGCTCGGGCACGATGTCCAGGAAGCTGGGGTCGTTCAGCTGCATGCCTTCCTTGAAGCTCGACACCTGCGTCACCTGCGCCGCCTGGTCCGACCGTCCGGCCGAGCCGCGGGTGGAGATCATCGCGGCATGGCGGTGCCGCGCGTCCATGCGCAGCTGCGACTTGTTGTCCGCGCGCCAGAGCCCGAAGGTGACGAACCAGGTGTGCAGCAGGCCCGGGTGGTACGGGTCCTTGATGTTCTCCTGCATCAGCTTCCAGTTGCCCGGAATGCGCTGGCGGTTGTAGCCCAGGATCTTCAGCGCGCGGCCGTTGAAGAGGCGGTCGAAGTAGCGCGCGATCGTCGGGCCCAGGTAGTCCTCGAACGGCTCCACCTCGGGGTCGAAGGACGCGAACACCACGCCGCCGCGCGTGGCCACCTTCAGCTTGGTCAGGCCGTGGTCCTCGCGCTTGAAGTCGGCCGGCATGCCGCCCAGCGCCTGGCCGTCCTGCTTCACGCCATGGCGGAAGGGCACGCCACGCAGGTCCCCTTCGCAGGTGTAGTTCCACTGGTGGTACGGGCAGGTGAAGCCGCGCTTGCCCACGTTGCCATGGCGCTCGCGGCAGAAGCGCATGCCGCGGTGCGCGCACACGTTCTCCACCACGTTCAGTGCGCCGTCCTGGCCGCGCACCAGGATGACGGAACGCTCGCCGATCACCGTGCGCTTGAAGTCGCCGGGCCTGGGCACCTCGGCCTCCAGGCCCACGTAGCACCAGTGGCCGCGGTAGAAGAAGCGTTCCAGCTCGCGCTGGTAGAGCGCCTCGTCGGTGTAGGCGAAGAACGGGATCTGGTGCGTGCCCGCGCCGGGCCACTGCGGCCGGCGCGGGAAGACGCGGATGGGGCGGCTGGGCTGGTGCATCGCTCGTCTCCTGGGCACCGCATGTTCGGCGCTGCGGGCCAATCAGCCAAGGCGATGGTTGATATAGCGCCCATCACTGGCGATGATGTGGCGATGGAGCTGCACCAGATCGACCTGAACCTGCTCGTCGTCTTCCACCAGCTGCTGGTGGAGCGGCGGGTGTCCCGCGTGGCCGAGGTGCTGGGCGTCTCGCAGCCGGCGGTGAGCAACTCGCTGGCCAAGCTGCGAAGGCTGTTCGACGACGAGCTGTTCCTGCGCACGCCGCGCGGCATGGAGCCCACGCCCTTCGCCCAGCAGCTGGCCGAGAGCGTGAGCCAGGCGCTGGCGCTGATCCACGGCGGCATCAACCAGCGCACCAGCTTCGACCCCCGCACCGCGCGCCAGGCCTTCACGGTGGGCATGACCGACATCGGCGAGATCTACTTCCTGCCCACGCTGATCGAACGCCTGGCGCGCGACGCCCCAGGCGTCACGCTGAGCACCGTGCGCAACACCGCGGTGAACCTGCGCGACGAGATGGAAGCCGGCCAGGTGGACCTCGCCATCGGCCTGCTGCCGCAGCTGAAGGCCGGCTTCTTCCAGCGCCAGCTGTTCCTGCAGCGCTACGTGTGCCTGCTGCGCCGCGGGCACCCGCTGGCCCGCCGCGCCAAGGGCATGACGCTGGCTGAATTCAGCGCCGCCGAGCACCTGGTGGTGGTGTCCGCCGGCACCGGCCACGGCAAGGTGGACGAGGTGCTGCAGCGCGCCGGCATCGAGCGCCAGGTGCGGCTCACGGTGCCGCACTACGTCGGCGTGGGCCACATCCTGCAAGGCTCCAACCTGGTCGCCACCGTGCCCGAACGCCTGGCCGACCGCCTGATCGAGCCGTTCAAGCTGGTGAAGCAGCCGCACCCCGCCCGCCTGCCCGACGTGGCCATCAAGCTGTTCTGGCACGCCCGCAACCACCGGGCGCCCGCCAACCAGTGGCTGCGCGGGCTGGTGTTCGAGCTGTTCGGCGGCGCGGGGCGCTGAAGGGGTTCCTATCGCCTGATGGGTGCGGCCATCGGCACCGTCAGCCGGCGTGGCGGGCGGTCCACGCGGATGTCACGTCGAAGCCGCGGCCCGCCGGCGCGGCCTGGCGGCAGGAGCTTGGCCCGGGTGGGCGGCCATGGGCGGCTGGTCCCAGGGCGGCAGCTCGCCGCCGAAGCGCTCCGCCAGGAACTCGATCAGCAGCCGCAGCGCCTGCGGCTGGTGACGACGCGTGAGGTACACCGCGTGGATGCCCAGCGGCTCGGGCTCGTGCGCCGGCAGCAGGGCGGTGAGCGCACCCGACGCCAGGTCGCCGCCCACGTAGTAGGTGGGCAGCATGGCGATGCCCGCGCCGGCCAGCGCAGCGGCGCGCAGCACCGCGGTTTCATTGCTGAACAAGGTGCCGGCCACCGGCACGCTCAGCAGCTGGCCGGCATGCCGCAGCCGGTATTCGGCGCGGGTGCCGAAGGCGTGCGTCAGGCAGTTGTGCGCCTTCAGGTCCTCGGCCGTGGCAGGCATGCCGCGCCGCGCCACATAGGCGGGTGACGCGCAGAGCACGCTGCGGCAGGTGGCCAGCCGGCGGGCGACGAAGGCATCGTCCAGCGTGTTGGTGATGCGCACCGCCAGGTCGATGCGCTCGTCCACCAGGTTCACCGGCCGGTCGATGGCGAGCAGGTCGACCTCCACCCTTTCATAACGCGCCATGAACGCGGCCACGGCGGCCGTCAGCTGCGCCTGCGCGAAGGACGGGCTGGTGGTGATGCGCAGCCGGCCGGCCGGATCGCCGCGCGGCGCGCCGGCCAGGGCCTGCACCTCGTCGGCCATCTCCAGCATGCGGCGGCAGCGCGACAGGGCCTGTTCGCCGGCATCGCTCAAGGCGACGCGGCGCGTCGTGCGGTGCAGCAGCCGCGCGCCCAGCCACTGTTCCAGGCTGGCCAGGTGGCGGCTGACCATGGCGCGCGACATCCCCAGCCGCTCCGCGGCCAGGGTCAGGCTGCCCCGCTCGGCCACCTCGACGAACACGCGCATCGCGCTCAGGCGGTCCATGGCATGGGATCGGTGGGTTCAACCATCATCACGGGGCGCCGGGTCTCAGGGCCTCACGCCCCTGAGGGCGCGGCGCCCTCTTCAGCCGCCCGCGGCAGCACCAGCGTGAACAGCGCCCCGCCCTCCGGCGCGTTGCCGGCGCGCAGCTCGCCACCGTGGCGTTCGACGATGCCGTAGCTGATGGACAGGCCCAGCCCGGTGCCCCGCCCCACCGGCTTGGTGGTGAAGAAGGGGTCGAAGATGCGGCCCAGGTTGTCGGGCGGGATGCCGGGGCCGTTATCGCGCAAAGTCAGCGTCACCGTGCCAGGCTGCGGCTGCAGCGCAATCCACAGCGCGGGCTGGCGGGAAAAGTCAGAAGCCGCGTCGTAGGCGTTCTGGATCAGGTTCATCAGCACCTGCAGCAGCTGGCCGGCGCTGCCTTTCACCCAGCATGGGGCGCCCGGCTGCCAGTGCACCGCAAAGCTGGGCGCCGTGCCCTTGCACACCCAGTGGATGGCACGCTCCACCACGCCATTCAGTTCCACCGCCGTGCGCTCTTCGCGGTCCACCGCGGAAAAGCGGCGCAGGCCCTGCACGATGTCCGCGGTGCGCTGCGCGCCTTCCATCGTGCCTTCCATCAGCGAAGGCAGATCGGCCAGCAAGGCGTCGATGCGCAATTGGCGCCGCAGCGTGGCCTGTTCCCCGGCCGGCGCGCCGGCATGCACGGCGTCCAGGTACTGGCGCAGGCGTTCGCTGTAGCGCTGCAGCGCGTGCACGTTGCCCAGCACGAAGCTGATCGGGTTGTTCAGCTCGTGCGCCACGCCGGCCACCAGGCGGCCCAGCGAAGCCATCTTCTCGGACTGCAGCAGCTGCTGCTGCGTGCGCTTCAGCGCCTCGTGCGCCTCGCGCAGCTGGTGGTAGGCGCGCTTCAGCTCGCCCATCGGCCGGCCCACCAGCACGTGGCCCACCAGGCGGCCGGCGGCGTCGCGCCGCGGCGTGATGTTGAAGTCCACCGGCACCGGCGCGCCGGCGGCTCCGCGCAGCGACAGCTCCACCACCGCCACGCCGGATGTCCCTGCCACGTCAGCGGCCGCGGCCGCCGGCTGCGCCAGGGCACGCGCCAACGCGGCGGCGGCCTCGTCGTCGGCCATCCAGCCCGACAACGGCGTGCCGCGCAGCTGCGCGTCGGTGGCGCCCACCAGGCTGCACAGCGCGGCATTGGTTTCTTCCACCTGGCCGGCGCGGTTGGTGGCCACCAGCACGTCGCTCATCGCGGTGAGCAGGCTGAAGATGAACTGCTGGCTCTGCTCCAGCTCGGCGTTCTTGGCCTCCAGCGCGATTTCGTCGGCGACGAGCTGCGAGTACACCTCGTCCATCTTGTGGATCACGTCCAGCCAGGCCGATTCGTCGACGCCGGACGGGCCATCCGGTCCTTCCCGGCCTCCCTGCAGCGGCGGTTCGCGGGGCGGGGTGGGGCTCACCAGGGCCTCCCCGGATGAGGTGCGAACGATGCGGGCTGGCGGCGGATCATCGTGCGATTTTGCGCTGGGGCTTCTTCTTCGGCGTCGGGGCCGCGGCCTTCCGTTTCGGCGCTGATGGGGTCGCCGGATCGGATGCCGATTCCACGGTCTCCGGCCGCAGCAGCGGCGCATCGTGCGCCACCAGCAGCGATTCGCCGCGCTCGATCAGGAAGTAGCGAAAAGCCTCCGCCGCCGGCGACAGCACCTTGCTTTGCAGGTGCACCACCTGCCAGGTGCGCATCACCGGCGTGCCTTCCACGTCCAGCAGTTTCAAGAGGCCCGTCTTCAGCTCCAGCCCCACCGTGTGCAACGACAGGAAGCTGACGCCCATCCCGGCCATCACCGCCTGCTTGATGGTCTCGTTGCTGCCCATCTCCATCGTGATGTGCGGCTCGAAGCGGTGTTCGGTGAAGAACTGCGCCATGGCATTGCGCGTGCCCGAACCCTGCTCGCGCACGATGAAGGGAAACGGCATCAACGCGGACACGGGCGGGTGGCCCAGCCGCAGCAATTCATGTCCGGGCGGGCAGATGAACACCAGCGGGTGCGCCGCAAACGCCTCGCTGCGCGCTGCTAACTCGCGAGGTGGGCGGCCCATCACCGCCAGGTCGCATTCGCCACTCTGCAGGCGCGCCACCAGCGCTTCCCGATTCGCGGTGACCACCAGCCGCACCTCCACGCCCGGGTGTTCCTGCCGGAACAGCGCCAGCAGGCGCGGCACGAAGTACTTGGCGGTGCTGACCATGCCCACCGTCAGCAGCCCATGCTCCAGGCGCTTGAAGCGGCCCATGGCGTTTTCCGCGTCGCGCAGCGCGGCCAGCATGCGCTTGGCGTGCACCACGAAGTACTCGCCCGCGGTGGAGAGGCTGAAGCTGCGGCCGATGCGGTCGAACAGCTGCAGGCCGACCTGGTTCTCGATCTCCTTGATCTGCATGGACACGGCCGGTGGCGTCAGGTGCAGCGATTCGGCCGCGCGGGTGACGCTGCCCTGCTGGGCCACTTCCAGGAACACGCGGAGCTGGCGGAAGCTGAGGTTCATCGTTAAGCCCAAGCTTAATCGATCAGGAAGAAAGTCTGACTGGTGTTTACCGATCATCGCCGCGACCATGCGTGCACCGACCCCGGAGACACCGCATGAACGCCCCCATCGACGCCGGCCTGAAAGCCGAAGCCACCCAGATCACCGACCGCCAGCAGCGCTACAGCGCGGGCGTGTTGAAGTACCGCCAGATGGGCTACTGGCAGCCCGACTACCAGCCGAAGGACACGGACACCATCTGCCTCTTCCGCATCACGCCGCAGGACGGCGTGGACCCGGTGGAGGCCGGCGCCGCGGTGGCCGGCGAAAGCAGCACCGCCACCTGGACGGTGGTGTGGACCGACCGCCTCACCGCCTGCGACAGCTACCGCGCCAAGTGCTACCGCGTGGAACCGGTGCCCGGCCGGCCGGGCGAATACTTCGCCTGGGTGGCCTACGACCTCATCCTGTTCGAAGAGGCCTCCATCGCCAACATGACGGCGAGCCTGATCGGCAACGTCTTCAGCTTCAAGCCGCTGCGCGCGGCGCGGCTGGAAGACATCCGCATCCCGGTGGCCTACGTCAAGACCTTTGCCGGCCCGCCCACCGGGCTGGTGGTGGAGCGTGAACGGCTGGACAAGTTCGGCCGCCCGCTGCTGGGCGCCACCACCAAGCCCAAGCTGGGCCTGAGCGGCCGCAACTATGGCCGCGTCATTTACGAGGGATTGAAGGGCGGCCTCGACTTCATGAAGGATGACGAGAACATCAACTCGCAGCCTTTCATGCACTGGCGCGACCGCTTCCTGTACGTGATGGACGGCGTCAACAAGGCCAGCGCCGCGACGGGCGAGGTGAAGGGCAGCTACCTGAACGTGACCGCGGGCACGATGGAAGGCATCTACGAGCGCGCCGAGTTCGCGAAAAGCCTGGGCAGCGTGATCGTGATGATCGACCTGATCGTCGGCTGGCCCTGCATCCAGAGCCTGGCCGCCTGGTGCCGCCGCAACGACATGATCCTGCACCTGCACCGCGCGGGCCATGGCACCTACACGCGGCAGAAGAACCATGGCGTCAGCTTCCGCGTCATCGCCAAGTGGCTGCGGCTGGCGGGCGTGGACCACATGCACGCGGGCACCGCGGTGGGCAAGCTGGAAGGCGACCCGCTGACCGTGCAGGGTTACTACAACGTCTGCCGCGACGCCTACACCCGCACCGACCTGCCGCGCGGCCTGTACTTCGACCAGGACTGGTGCGACTTGAAGAAGGTGATGCCGGTGGCTTCGGGCGGCATCCATGCCGGGCAGATGCATCAATTGATCGACCTGTTCGGCGACGACGTGGTGCTGCAGTTCGGCGGCGGCACCATCGGCCACCCGGCGGGCATCCAGGCGGGCGCGGTGGCCAACCGCGTGGCGTTGGAAGCGATGGTGAAGGCGCGCAATGAAGGGCGCGACATCGCGAATGAAGGCCCCGACATCCTGCAGGCGGCCGCGCGCTTCTGCACGCCGCTGAAGCAGGCGCTGGACACCTGGAAGGACGTCTCCTTCAACTACACGTCCACCGACACCAGCGATTACGCGGTGACGCCTGCCTTGTCTGCCTGATTCCTTGCCTGAAGGAGACCCAATCCATGATGACCAATCCCACCGGCCGCGTGACGCAAGGCCAGTTCAGCTTCCTGCCCGAACTCACCGACGACGAGATCCGCGCGCAAATCGCCTACGGTCTCGGCCGCGGCTACGCCTGGAGCATCGAATACACCGACGACCCGCACCCGCGCAACACCTACTGGGAAATGTTCGGCATGCCGATGTTCGACCTGCAGGATGCGGCGGGGGTGATGCTCGAATTGGCGGAATGCCGCAAGACGTTTCCGGCGCATTACGTGCGGTTGATGGCGTTTGATTCGACGCGTGGCATCGAATCCATTGCGATGAGCTTCATCGTGCAGCGGCCGGATGTTGAGTCTGACTTCAAGCTGGTACGGCAGGAGGTGGATGGGCGGTCTCTGCGGTACACGGTTTCGGCCTGAGCTTGGGGGTCGTGCGGTGTGCGGTGTGCGGCGTGCGGTGTGCGGTGTGCGGTGTGCGGTGTGCGGTGTGCGGTGTGCGGTGTGCGGAGCGGCAAAGGCACGGGCGGGCAGGCCGCAGCGCGC
>CBIHPZ010000112.1:0-8859 GCA_966211865.1 uncultured Aquabacterium sp. | reverse complement strand
ACAAGGGAACCGACGCGCCACCTGTTCAGAGAGGAACTTTTCAATGCAAGACCTGACCTACCAGGCCGCTGAGGCGGTCCCTTCGGAGTGGCTCGACACCGGCAGCAACGAGGCGTCCGGCACGCTGTACGGCGGCAAGGGCGATCCCTCGCCTCCACCGCCCCCACCGCCGCCGGAAGATCCGTCGATCATCCGCGGCACCGATGGTGACGACATCCTGCAGGGCACCACCGGCGACAACACCATCTACGGCGGCAAGGGCCAGGACACCGTGGTGTACCGCGGCTCGCTGGACCAGTACGAACTGCGCTTCGACAGCGAACACTGGCGATTCCAGCTGGTCGACAAAGTGAGCGGCCGCGACGGCACCGACATCCTCGACCAGTTCAGCATCGAACGGCTGCAGTTCGACGGGGTCGCGGTGCTGCTGGACTTCTACGGCGGAGCGACGCTGGAAGACGGCACGCCGCTGCTGGCGCGCTACGAGCCGCCCGGCGGGTGGGGACCGCCCGACGTGGCCTTCACGGCGATGCCCGTGGACGTCGTAGACCTGGCCCTGTGCGGTGTCACCACCAGCGTCGACACGCTTGTCCTGATGCCCGATGCCTGAGGACGCTGCCTCCCTGCCCGCCACCCTCGCGCGCCTGCGCCGCGAGGGCCGGCTGGACGAGGCCCGGGCGCTGCTGCAGCAGCGCCTGGCCGAGGCGCCCGATGCCCGCATCGGCTTCCTCGGCTGGCAGCACGCGCCGTTCTGGTGGCAGCCGATCGAGGGCCCCCGCGTGCGCCTGGTGCGGCGCGGGCCCGACGATGCCGCCCTGGTGCGCACCTGCTGGGCCGACGCCGGCTTCATGGCGCGCTTCAACCGCCAGGCGATCGCGCTGCCGGCCGACGACAACGCGCTGCGGGCACTGCTGGCCGCTGAACGCGACGCGCTGGTCGAAGACCACCAGGCCCTGCACTGGACGGTGCAGGTGTCCGGCGTGGGCGTGGGCTTCGTCAGCCTGGTCGACGTCGGCTTCCGCCACCGCCGCGCGGAGTTCCTGATCGGCCTGCGGCCCGGCACCAGTTCCTGGGCCGCGGTGGAGGCGGCGCACCTGGCGCTGCAGTTCGCCGCCGGCCCGATGCAGCTGGAGCGGCTGGTGGCGCACTTCTATCCCGACAACGTCGAGGCCATAAGCGCCGCATTGAAGCTGGGCTTCGAGCACGAGGGCGTGCTGCGCGGCCACCTGCGCAACCCCGCGACCGGCCGCCGGGAAGACCTGGTGGTGACCGGACTGCTGCTGGACGCGGCCTTCGCCGCCCGCAGCGAGCGGCTGCGCCGGCGCCTCTTCGGAAAGTAATATCCAAAAGGCGCGTCGCCGGCGACAGGCCCTGCACCCCGGCTCGCATCGCCGGCCACGCGCGCCACTGCGCCACGTGCGCCACGTGCGGGAGGGGCGCCCAGCGATCCGGCCGCGCGACCCCTGCCCCGCCAGGGGCGAGCGATCGCAGGCACCATCGGCGGATGACGATCCCGCCGCTCTCGATCCTCGACCTGGCCCCCATCCCCGAAGGCGGTGATGCCGCCACCGCGCTGCAGCGCACGCTGGACCTGGCCCAGCGCGCGGAAGCCTGGGGCTACCGGCGCTTCTGGCTGGCCGAACACCACAACATGGACGGCATCGCCTGCTCCGCCACCGCGGTGCTGGTGGGCCACGTGGCCGGCGGCACGAAGACGATCCGCGTCGGCTCCGGCGGCGTGATGCTGCCGAACCATGCCCCGCTGACGGTGGCCGAGTCCTTCGGCACGCTGGCCACGCTGTACCCCGGCCGCATCGACCTGGGGCTGGGCCGCGCGCCCGGCACCGACCAGGCCACCGCCCGCGCGCTGCGGCGCCACCTGGCCTCAGCGCATGAAGACACATTTCCCGAGGACGTGATCGAACTGCAGGGCTACCTGGCCGATGCGCGGCCGGGCGCGGCGGTGCGCGCGATTCCCGGCGTGGGCACGCGGGTGCCGATCTGGCTGCTGGGCTCCAGCCTGTACAGCGCGCAGCTGGCGGCGCACCTGGGGCTGCCGTTCGCCTTCGCCTCGCACTTCGCGCCGGACCTGCTGCTGCAGGCGCTGGCGCTGTACCGCTCCACCTACCGCCCCTCGGCCGAATGGCCCAAGCCGCATGCGATGGTGGGGGCGAACGTGGTGGTGGCGGACACGGACGACGAAGCGGCCTTCCGCTTCACCTCGCTGCAGCAGCGCTTCCTGGGCATGCAGCGCGGCCAGCGCGGGCCGCTGCCGCGGCCGATCGATCCGGCGGTGATGAACAACCTGTGGAACGAGCGGGAGAAGGCCGGCGTGGAGCGCATGCTGGCCGCCAGCGCAGTGGGCGGGCCGGACACGGTGCGGCGCCAGCTGGGCGACCTGCTGGAACGCACCCGGGCCGACGAACTGATCGTGGCCTGCGCGGTGCACGAGCACGCGGCGCGCCTGCGGTCGTACGAGTTGCTGGCGGCCTTGGCCGCCGCGCGTTGACGCTTCTTTTGTGCGTTATTGCAGCGTCGGCGCCGGGCTGGCCAGGCGCTGCACGTAGTCTCCCAGCGCGTCCAGGTTCGGGATCTGCAGCTCGCGGCGGCTCTTGTCGGCGAAGCAGATCAGCCCGTCGCGCGCCAGGCGCGACAGCGCGCGGCTGACCGTCTCCAGCGTCATGCCCAGGTAGTTGCCGATGTCGGCGCGGGTCATGCGCAGCGTGATGTGGTCGTTGCGCAGGCCGCGGCGCGACAGCGCATCGGCCCAGAAGCACAGGAAGTCGGCGACGCGGGCGTCGGAGTTCAGGGTGCAGACCGACATCAGCGAATCGCGGTCGCGGGCGATCTCGCGGCTCATGGCCTGGTGCAGCACCGCCAGCAGCGCCGGGGCGCGGGTGCAGGCGGCCAGCAGCTCGTCGTAGCGCAGCACCCAGACCTCGCCGGTGTCCATCGCCACCGCGTCGCCTTCATAGCGGCCGTGGGCGATGCCGTCGAAGCCCAGCCAGTCGCCGCGGAACTTGAAGCCCACGACCTGCTCGCGGCCGTCGGGCGACAGGCTCACCATCTTCGCGATGCCGGCGTTCAGCAGGTACAGGTGCTCGAAGGGCTGGCCGGCCTGGTAGATCACGTCGCCGGCGCGCACCAGGCGGCGCTGGGGCTGCACCGCCTGCTGAACCAGCTGCAGCGTGTCGGCCAGGCGCTGGCGGGCCTGCTCGACCTCCGCGGCGGCGGCGCCGCGGCGCGGTGCCGGGGTGTCCGCGCGCAGGCCGGCGCGGGACAGCGCAGCCTTGGGCAGGACGGTGGCGGCGGCGGGCGTGGCGGCGATCAGCATGGTCAGTTCCTCGGTGCGGTGGTTCGTTCAGCGTGGAAGTGATTCTGGAAAGCGCATGGCAATGCAATGCCAACCGCCGGCATCGCTCGGTAATGCTGGGTAAACGCTGTGTGTCAGGGCTGTATCAGCACAGGTCGGACCGCGGGGCCTTGATGCCCGTCAAGTCGCCCGGTTCGGCCGCGGATAGGCTCCCGTCCATCGCTGCCACGCTGTTCAGTGGCGGCCGAGAACCCGCTTCATGACCACGCCCACCACTCCCCAGGCCTCTGTGGCCGCCCCGCTGCCCAACCTGCTGTGGGGCAAGGCCTTGATCGCCAGCGCCCGCCGGCTGCGCGAGGCAGCGGCGGCGGGCCAGGCACGCAGCCTGTTGCGGGGCAAGAACATCGGCCTGCTGTGTGAACGGCCGGACGGACCCGAGGCGGTGCGCTTCCAGCTGGCGGCGGCCGAGCTCGGCGCCACGGTGGCACGCATCCTCCCCAGCCTGGCGGCCCTGGAGTCGGAGCAGCAGGTGGCCGACACGGCCCGCGTGCTGGGCCGCCTGTACGACGCGCTGGAGTGCCAGGGGCTGGCCCCGGCGCTGGTGCAGCAGCTGCAGCGCGACGCCGGCGTGCCGGTCTTCGGCGGCCTGGGCGAGCTGGGCCATCCGATCGACGCGCTGGCCGCCGCCTGGTCCGCCGAGGAACCGCCGCTGGCGCCCGAGGCGGCACGCCGCTACCTGCTGCAGGCCTCGCTGATGCAAGGCATCGCCTGACCCGCCGGTGAAGCGGGCGGCCCCGGCTGCTCGGGCAAGCCGGAACGGGCCAAGGTGCCGGCTGGTGCCGCCGGGCCGACACAGCACGACGACGGGCGCGCCGCGAATGACGTGCGCTGCTGATGTGCGCTTCGACGACGAACGGCCGCTACAGCGGCGGCGCCACGCCCAGGCGCTCGCTCCAGGCCCGGAACTGCTGCGCCAGCACCGGCTCCACCGGGATGCCCAGGCGCCGGCGCTCGGCCTCGTGGTCGCGTTCGGGGTCGCCCGGCATGCGCGGCGAGCCCGGCTCGGCCGCCAAGGTGGCCGCAAGCTGCGCCACCACCATCGGCAGCACCGCACCGCCGGCGAAGCGCAGCGGGTCGATGGCGATCAGGAAGGCGCCGATGCGGCGCGGCGCGTCCAGGTCGCCGAACATCGGCGGGATGTTCTTGCCGAAGGGCGCGCCATTCAGCGGCCCGCACAGCAGGTCCACCATCAGTGCCAGCGCGTAGCCCTTGTGGCCGTAGCCCTCGCCGCCCAGCGGGGTGACCGCGATGGCGGCGTTGGGGTCGGCGGTGGCATGGCCTTCGGCGTCGATCGCCACGTCCGGCGGCAGCGGGTGGCCCTCGCGGCGGGCGTTCATCACCCGGTTCCACGGGATCGAGGTGGTCGCCATGTCCAGGCACACCGGCTCCGCGCCCTCGCGCGGGAAGGCGATGGCGATGGGGTTGGTGCCGAAGAAGGGGCGCGTGCCGCCGTGCGGCGCGGCGATGCTGTCGGCGTGCGTGAAGGCCAGGCCGATGAAGCCGTGGCGGGCCGCTTCCCGCGTGTAGAGGCCGATGGCCCCGCAGTGCGAGGAATCGCTGACGCCCACCGCGCCGATGCCGGCTTCACGCGCCAGGTCCATGGCATGCGCGTTGGCGCGGAAGGCCACGACGATGCCCTGGCCCTGGTCGCCCGCCAATTGCCCGGTGCCGGGCGCGGTGCGGGTGAAGACCATCTGCGGCCGTGCCTTGATCGAGCCGCGGGTGATGCGGTCCAGGTAATGCGGCAGGCGCGCCAGGCCATGGGAATCGATGCCCCACAGGCTCGTCTGCACCAGGCTGCCGGCCAGCAGCGTGGCGTCGTCGGCCGGCATGTCCACCGCCTGCAGCGCGCGGGTTGCCCATTCGGTCAGGTGTTCGGCCGGTACGCGCTGGCTGCCGGCCATCACGGGTTGAGTCATCACAGTCCTTGCAAGTCAGTGCCAGGGGGCTGCCCGACGGCGTGGACGCGCCCTTCGGCAGCCGCGAACGCCGCCAGCGCCGGGGCGTGCCACCCCGGCTTCTGGCTGTCTACATCACCGCACCCAGCTGCCAGGGCACGAACTCGTTCTGCCCGTAGCCGTGCAGCTCGCTCTTGGTGCGCCGGCCCGAGGCGGTGTCCAGCATCAGCCGGAAGATGCGCTCGCCCACCGCGTCCACCGTGTCGTGGCCTTCGACGATGCCGCCGCAGTCGATGTCGATGTCTTCCTGCTGCTTCAGCCACAGCGCGGTGTTGGTCGACAGCTTCAGCGACGGCGACGGCGCGCAGCCATAGGCCGAACCGCGGCCGGTGGTGAAGCAGATGAGGTTGGCGCCGCCGGCCACCTGGCCGGTGGCCGACACCGGGTCGTAGCCCGGCGTGTCCATGTACAGCAGGCCGCGCGCCGTGGCGGGCTCGGCGAACTCCAGCACGTCGACCAGGTTCGTCGTGCCGCTCTTGGCGATGGCGCCGAGTGATTTCTCGAGGATGGTGGTCAGCCCGCCCGCCTTGTTGCCGGCCGAGGGGTTGTTGTCCATCGACATGCCGTTGCGGGCCGTGTACGCCTCCCACCAGCGGATGCGGGCCATCAGCTTGTCGGCCACCGCGCTGGAAATAGCACGCCGAGTAAGCAGGTGCTCACCCCCGTAGATCTCCGGTGTCTCGCTGAGGATGGCGCTGCCGCCGTGCCGCACCAGCCGGTCCACCGCCGCGCCCAGCGCCGGGTTGGCGCTGATGCCGGAATAGCCGTCCGACCCGCCGCACTGCAGGCCCACGGTGAGGTGCCGGGCCGGCACCGGCTGGCGCTGCACGCGGTTGGCCTCGGGCAGCAGGCCCTTCACCAGCTCGATGCCGCGGGCCACGGTCTTGGCGGTGCCACCGGTGTCCTGGATGCTGAAGGCCACCAGGCGCGCGCCCTCCTGCAGGCCTTCCTGCGCGATCAGGCCCTGGATCTGGTTGGTCTCGCAGCCCAGGCCCACCACCAGCACCGCGGCGAAGTTGGCATGGCGCGCATAGCCGCCCAGGGTGCGCCGCAGCACGCGCAGCTCTTCACCGGCGCTGTCGGTGGCGCAGCCCATGCCGTGCGTCAGCGCCACCACGCCGTCGACGTTCGGGAACGGCGCCAGCGCCTCGGGGCGGATGTCGCGCCGGAAATGGTCGGCAATCGCCCGCGCGGCCGTGGCCGAGCAGTTCACCGAGGTGAGGATGCCGATGTAGTTGCGCGTCGCCACGCGGCCGTCGGCGCGCACGATGCCGTCGAAGGTGGCGGGCTCGGCTGCGTACTCGGTCGGCCGCACGGCCGCGCCAGGCTCGTGCGCGCGTGCGAAGTCGCTGAACGCCAGGTTGTGCGTGTGCACATGCTGGCCGGCGGCAATGGGCTGGGTTGCATGGCCGATGACCTGGCCATAACGGACCACGGCCTCGCCGACGGCAATCGCGCGGCAGGCCAACTTGTGCCCCGGAGGCACCAGGCCCTGCACGGTGATGTGCTCGGCCACCACGACCGTGCCACCCAGCAATTGCTGCCGGGCGATCACGACGTTGTCCGCCGCGTGGATTCGGATGACGGGGCTGGTCACGCCAGACCCCGTGGTTCGGCCGGAGTCAGCCGGCCGTCAAGGACTGAGGTTCGCTCAGAGCTTGGCCACGGCTTTCCGCTTGGCGGAAGTGGCGGCCTTCTGGTATTCCTCTTCAGCTTCCTTGCGCAGCTGGATGGCCGTGGCCAGCGCTGCTTCGTAGCGTTCCTGCGAGTAGGTGTTCTTGCTGGCGATGTAGACGCTGCGGCGCAGCGGCTTGTCGCCATAGCGCGGCAGGTTGACCGAGAAGCTGCACTCCTGCACGGAGCTGCCGCGGCGCTGGCGCAGGATGGGGCCGCTGATGCCCACGGGCAGGTCGTTTTGCTTGTGGGCCGACACCTTGCGCTGCAGGCCGGTGGGCGCCGGCAGCTTGCGCACGCGGGCGCGCAATTCAAGAACGGCCTTGGCCAGTGCGGCGCGGGCGCCCTTGTTGTCGTGCGACAGGTCTGAGAAGAATTTGGTCGGCGTGCCGTAGCGCAGCTGCCAGCCGTGTGTGCTGTGCGAGTCGATGCGCTGAACGTGCTCGGGCACGCGGCACCGGGCGCCGTAAGGCAGTGTGATGGTTCGGAACTGCATGGCCTGTTATCCCCAACGGTACGCGACACCCTGAGGCCGCCGGTCCCCATCGCCTGCGGCACATGTTTCCAGAGCATCGCGCCGCGCCTAACCATCGATCAACTCGGGGTTCCACGCATGCACGGTCTGCTGTTGAACGCCCAGACCTTCGATGCCGAGGCGCATTGTATCGCTAGGCTTCAAAAAGACGGGAGTCGGCTTGCAGCCCATCCCCACTCCGGGGGGTGTGCCAGTCGTGATCAAGTCCCCGGGATAGAGCGTCATGAAGCGGCTGATGTAGCTGACCAGCTGCTTCACGCCGAACACCATCGTGCGCGTGCTGCCGTTTTGGTAGCGGTGGCCATTGACTTCGAGCCACATGGACAGCTGTTGCGGATCGGCAACTTCGTCGGCCGTCACCAGCCAGGGGCCCACGGGCCCGAAGGTGTCGCAGCCCTTGCCCTTGTCCCAGGTGCCGCCGCGCTCCAATTGGTACTCGCGCTCGGAGATGTCATTGACCACGCAGTAGCCGGCCACATGCTGCAGTGCGTCGTCTTCGCTGACGTAGCGCGCCCGGCGCCCGATCACCACGCCGAGTTCCACTTCCCAGTCGGTCTTCACCGAGCCCTGCGGCAGCACCACCGCGTCGTTGGCGCCGATCACCGTGCTGGTGTGCTTGGTGAAGAGCACCGGCTCCGCCGGCACCGCCAGGCCCGATTCGGCGGCATGGTCGGCGTAGTTCAAGCCCACGCAGATGAACTTGCCCATGCCGCTCCAGGGCGGCGCCACGCGGCCCGGGTTCGTGATTTCCGGGAGCGACGTGGGGTCGATCGCCCGCAGCGGCGCCAGGCCATCGGGCGTGAGCATGCCGGCGGTGATGTCGCGCACCACGCCGGACAGGTCGCGCACGCGTCCTTCGCTGTCCAGGATGGCGGGCCGTTCATGGCCCTTGGGGCCGATGCGCATCAGTTTCATGGTGTCGGGCTTCTTCAGTTGCTCCAGCCGCCGTCGATGATCGACGCCGTGCCGGTGGTGAAAGACGATTCATCGCTGGCCAGGTACACCGCCAGCGCTGCGATTTCCTCGCTGCGGCCAATGCGGCCCATGGGCTGGCGGGCCACGAAAGCCGCCTCCACCTGCGCCACCGTCTGGCCCGAGGCCTGGGCTTGCGCCGCAATGCGGTCGCGCAGCGAGGGCGACTCCACCGTGCCCGGGCAGATGGCGTTGCAGCGCACGCCACGGGTGATGAAGTCGGCCGCGACGGACTTGGTGAGGCCGATCACCGCGGCCTTGGTGGCGCCGTAGGCAAAGCGGTTCGGCGCGCCCTTGATGCTGCCGGCCACCGAGGCCATGTTGATGATGGACCCCAGCCGGCCGCC
>CBIHPZ010000111.1:0-9122 GCA_966211865.1 uncultured Aquabacterium sp. | reverse complement strand
GCGCGCCGGCGGACGTGCTGGCCGCCACCATCGCCGCGGCCACGCACCGGCATTCGGGCCTCGTCGCGCGGCTGCGCGCGCTGCAGTCCGCCGCCTGAAGGCCGCCCGCTTGCAGGCCGCCCGCTTGCAGGCCGCCCATCTGCAGGCCGCCCGTTTGCAGGCCGCCCATTTGCAGGCCGCCCGTTTGCAGACCGCCCGTTTGCAGGCCGCGGCATGAAGCCCGCCGCTTGAAAGCCGCCCGCGCCACCTCCACCTGCAGCCGATGCTGCCCCTCACGCTGCTGGCCCTGCTGCACCTCTACATCGGCTGGCGCATCGCGCCGCTGCTGCCCGGCGCCACTGGCTGGGCCTTCGCCGCCTTGCTGCTGGCCAGCGCGCTGCTGATCCCCGCTGCCTTCTGGGGCCGTCGCGCGCAGCGCCGCGCCACCGCCGACCGCTGGAGCTGGGCCGGCATGCTGGCGCTGGGCATCTTCGGCATCCTGCTGGTGCTCACGCTGGCGCGTGATGCGCTGCTGCTGCTGGCCTGGCCCCTGGGCGCCCTGGTGGCATGGCCGCCGCTGGCCGCACCCACGGCGCAGGCCGTGCCGGTGCTGGCCGGGCTGGCCACGCTGTGGGGCCTGGTGAATGCGCGCCGCACCGCCCGCGTGAAGCGGGTCGACGTGCCGATCGCCGGTTTGCCCTCGGCGCTGCAGGGTTTCAGCATCGCGCAGATCAGCGACATCCATGTCGGACCTACCGTGAAGCGGCCGTATTTACAGGCGATCGTGGACCGGGTGAATGCGCTTTCGCCCGACGCGGTGGCCATCACGGGCGATCTCGTGGATGGCCGAGTGCAAGACCTGCATCAGGATGTCGCGCCGCTGGCCGATCTGCGCGCCCGCCACGGCAGCTTCTTCGTCACCGGCAACCACGAGTACTACAGCGGTGCGGCCGAGTGGGTGGCCCACCTGCGCACGCTGGGCGTGCGGGTGCTGATGAACGAGCACGTGCTGCTCGCGCACGGCCCGCAGGGCGCGGCAGGCAGCGCGCGGCTGCTGCTGGCCGGCGTCACCGACCCCATGGCCCACCACGTGGAGCCGGCGGACCGCAGCGACCCCGCGCGCGCCATCGCCGGCGCACCGCCCGACGTGGCCGCGCGCGTGCTGCTGGCCCACCAGCCGCGCAGCGCGGCCGCGGCCGCCGATGCCGGCTTCGACGTGCAGCTGTCGGGCCACACCCACGGCGGGCAGATCTGGCCCTTCAACTTCCTGGTGCCGCTGCAGCAGCCCTACACCGCCGGCCTGCACCGGCTGCGCCAGCTGTGGGTCTACACCAGCCGTGGCACGGGTTACTGGGGCCCGCCGATGCGCCTGGGCGCACCGTCGGAGATCACCCTGGTGCGGCTGGTGCCAACGGCCTGACGCCCAAAAGCCCTGGCCGCCCGGGGGTCGTGCGAACCATTCCGTAACGCGCCACCGGCGGATCGGAACAGCGATTGCCCCATGGGCGCCGACGCTCGCCGCTTGCCTTGCGGCAGCGCGAACGTCCGGCTCATCCTGTTCCCATTCCAACCTGAAAGGTGCGCTCATGAACAAGGTCCCTGCGTCCATCGCGGCGCTTGGCGCGCTGTGCCTGGTTTCCACCGCAGCCACGGCGGCCACTTATTCCTTCAATGCCGTGCTGAACGCCGGCAACGAGGTGCCCGCGGCCACCAGTCCCGCCTCCGGCCTGGCCTCGCTGGTCTACAACGACTACGGCACCCCCAACGCCACCGACGACACCTACGACTTCTCGATGTCGGTGTTCGACCTCACCGGACCTGCCACGGCCTATCACATCCACGGAGCGGCCATGCCCGGCGAGAACGCGCCGGTGCGCGTGGGGCTCGATGCCGCGCCGTTCGTCTCGCTGAACATCGGCGGCTCGCTGCTGGTGGGCGGCGACGACATCCCGGTGCCGGCCAGCATCCCCGCCACGGTGGCGCCACCGGGGCCGAACCCCGGCTACCCGGCGATGTCCTTCCTCGAGCTGCTGCAAGGCGGGCTGGCCTACGTCAACGTGCACACCGCGGCAAACCCAGCGGGTGAAGTACGCGGCCAGCTGCTGCAGGTCACCGCGGTGCCCGAGCCCGGCACCTGGGCGATGCTGCTGGCGGGCATCGCCGTCGTCGGCAGCATCGTGCGCCGGCGCACCACCGAGCGTTGACCGCCGCCCCCGCGCGGGCAGCCGCGGCGGCACGGCGGCTTCGATTAGCATCGTCGGCGCCGTGCCCCACCGCATCCCACCCCTGCGCATCAGCGCCTACACCGCCACCACCGCCGTCGGCGCCGGCCTGTCCGCGCTGCGCGAGGCCATCGCCCACAACCGCAGCGGCCTGCGGCCCAACGACTTCAGCCGCCACCCGCTGCCCACCTGGATTGGCCGCGTCGCGGGTCTGGAAGACATGCCCCTGCCGCCGGAATGGCAAGGCTGGGACTGCCGCAACAACCGCCTGGCCTGGCAGGGCCTGCAGGCCGACGGCTTCATCGCCCAGGCGCTGGCCGCGCGTGAACGCCACGGCGCCGACCGCATCGCGGTGGTGCTGGGCACCTCCACCTCCAGCATCGGCGCCACCGAAGAGGCCTACACCCAGCTCGACGCCGAAGGCCTCTTTCCGGTCGAAGCGCGGCTGCCGCGACTGCACACGCCGCATTCGCTGGGCATGTTCGTGCAGGAAGCGCTGGGCCTCGCCGGCCCCTGCGTCACCGTGTCCACCGCCTGCTCGTCCAGCGCCAAGGTGTTCGCCGATGCGGAACGGCTGATCCGCCTGGGCCTGGCCGATGCCGCCATCGTCGGCGGCTGCGACACGCTGTGCGGCAGCGTGCTGTTCGGCTTCAACTCGCTCGAGCTCGTGTCGCCCGACCCCTGCCGCCCATTCGACGCGGAGCGCCGCGGCATCAGCCTGGGCGAGGCCGCCGGCTTCGCGCTGCTGGAACGCGAGGACGGCCGCGGCGGCCCGCTGCAGCTGCTGGGCTATGGCGAGTCCAGCGACGCCCACCACATGTCCACCCCGCACCCCGAAGGCCTGGGCGCCGAGCGCGCGCTGGACGATGCCTTGGCCCGCGCCGGCATCGGCACCGAGCGCATCGGCTACATCAACCTGCACGGCACCGCCAGCACCAAGAACGACGAGGTGGAAGCCGCGCTGGTGGCGCGCCGCTTCGGCCCCGCGGTGCACGCCAGTTCCACCAAGGGCATGACCGGCCACACGCTGGGCGCCGCCGGCATCGTGGAAGCCGCCATCAGCCTGCTGGCGCTGGAGACCGGCTGCCTGCCCGGCACGCCCAACACCCAGACCCTGGACGCGCTGTGCGGGCCGCAGATCCGCCTGGCGCCTGCCCAGGGCCAGGTGGACATCGCGCTCAGCAACTCCTTCGGCTTCGGCGGCAACAACTGCGCGCTGATCTTCGGCCGCGGCGCGGAGGCGCGCCCGTGACGGCCGCCATCCCCACCACGCAAGGCCCCGTCGACCTGGACAGCCCCACCCGGCTGGGCCCGCTGGCCATCGCCGGCGCGGCCTTCTGGGCCCCCACCCTGCCGGGCTGGCCGCTGGCCCGCGGCGCGATGCGGGGCGAAGCCGCGCCGCAAGACCCGCCGGCCCGCCGCCCCGCCCCCGAGCTGCTGCCGCCCGCCGAACGCCGCCGCGCGCCCGACAGCGTGGCGCTGGCGCTGGAAGCCGCCAGCGCGGCGGTGGCCGCCAGCGGCCTGGACCCCCGATCGCTGCCCAGCGTCTTCGTCTCCGCCCACGGCGACCTGGCGATCAACGACCACCTGTGCAGCACGCTGGCCAGCACGCCCACGCTGATCTCGCCCACCAAGTTCCACAACTCGGTGCTCAATGCCGCGGCCGGCTACTGGACCATGGGCGTCGGCTGCCACGAGGCCAGCACCGCCCTCACCGCCTTCGAGCACAGCTTCGCCAACGGCCTGCTGGCCGCCGCCACGCAATGCCTGGCCGACGCGCGCCCGGTGCTGCTGGTCGGATTCGACGTGCCGGTGGCCGGCGCCCTGCGCTCGGTCACGCGCAGCGAAGGGCTGATGGCGGTGGCGCTCGTCCTATCGCCTGACATGAGCGGCCAACGCATCGCCACCATCGAGGCGGCACTGCTCCCGCGCGCGCCGGGCCACGCTGCGTCCGCGCCCGTGTCGGCGGCCGCGCAGGCGCTGGCCGGAAATGCGCTGGCCGACGCCCTGCCCTTCTTCGAAGCCCTGGCCCGCGGCGACAGCCCGGGGCTGGCGCTGCCGCTGTCGTCCCGGCAATCCCTGGCGCTGCGCTTCCTGCGCTGAGCCTCACAACCAAGGGGGTCCCCAACAACATGAACGCCTCCCCCACCATCGCCCATGCCGCGGCTGCCGCAGCGGCCGACGCCATTGCTGCGCCGCAGGCCGCCACCGCCCGCGCGGGTGCCCACGCCACGGCCACTCCCGCACATGAGGTCCGCGAGCCCAGCCACGCCGACGCGATCCCGCACTGCGACGTGCTGATCATGGGCGGCGGCCTCGCCGGCCTCACGCTGGCGCTGCAGCTGCGCCAGCGCTTTCCCACGCTGGACATCCACGTGCTGGAACGCCGCGCCCACCCCGTGCCCGAAGCGGCGCACAAGGTGGGCGAATCCAGCGTGGAACTGGGCGCGCACTACTTCGCCGAGGTGCTGGGCCTGCGCGAGCACCTGGAGACGCAGCAGATCAAGAAGTTCGGCTTCCGCTTCTTCTTCAGCGAAGGCCGGCGCGAGATCGACCAGGTGACCGAGATCGGCGCCAGCCGCCTGCTGGCCGTGCCCAGCTACCAGATCGACCGCGGCATCTTCGAGAACCACCTGGGCACGCTGGCACGCGAACGCGGCATCCGCTTCGACGACGAGGCCCGCGTCACGCAGCTGAGCCTGTCCGAGACCGACGCCCCGCACCAGGTGCAATGGCGCTGCGGCGACGAGCAGCGCCGCAGCACCGCGCGCTGGGTCATCGACGCCTGCGGCCGCGCCGGCCTGATCAAGCGCCAGCAGGGCCTGGCGCAGGACAACGCGCACGGCTGCCACGCGGTGTGGTTCCGCGTCGCCCACCGCATCACCTTGGACGACTGGAGCGATGACGCGCAGTGGCGCGCCCAATGCACGCCGCCCGAGCGCTGGCGGTCGACCAACCACCTGGTGGGCGCCGGCTACTGGGTGTGGCTGATCCCGCTGGCCTCGGGCTCGCATTCGGTCGGCATCGTGGCCGACCCGCGCATCCATCCGCTGGAGACGATGGACAGCTTCGACAAGGCGATGGACTGGTTCCAGCGCTGGCAGCCCCGCCTGTACGACGCCTTGAACGAGCAGCGCCACACGCTGCAGGACTTCCTCTTCTTCCGCAAGTTCTCGTACGGCTGCCGCCAGGTCTTCTCCGGCCGCCGCTGGGCGCTGACCGGCGAGGCCGGGCTCTTCCTGGACCCCTTCTATTCCCCCGGCAGCGACTACATCGCCATCGGCAACACCATCATCACCGAGCTGATCGCACGCGACCGCAGCGGCCAGTCGGTGGACGCTCACGCTGCGATTTACGACCAGCTGTACCACTCGTTCTACGAGAGCACGCTGGCGATGTACCAGGACCAGTACGCGCTCTTCGGCGAGCCCGAGGTGCTGCCGGTCAAGGTGATCTGGGACTACAGCTACTACTGGGGCGTGCTGTGCCCGCTGTTCATGCAGCAGCGCATCACCGACCTGCGCACCCTGTCCGCCCTGCGCGAGGAACTGGCCTGCTGCCAGCGCCTGAACGTGGAGGTGCAGCGCCTGCTGCGCGCCTGGGGCCCGGTGGCCCGCAAGCGCAACGGCCCGCGCATGCTCGACCAGGCCAGCCTGCCCTGGTTCGCCGCCCTGAACGCCAGCCTCAACGACCGCCTCGACGAGCCCGGCATCCGCCAGCGCATCCGCGACAACGCGCAGATGCTGCGCGAACTGGCGGCCGAGATCGCTGACCGGGCGACGGGGCAGCACCCGGCGCTGGACGTGGCGGCGCTGCGCGAACTGACCGGTCCCCGGCAGGCCTGCGCGCCCCAGCGCTTGTTCGACGAGCCGGCTTGAGCCGGTAAGTCCGCAGCACCGGAGCCGTCCCTCGCTCGCCGCCTGCCACGGGCTGCGGGACGAGATACGCCGGAGGCTCCCGCGGCCGCCCGCGCGTGGCGCGCAAAGGCGCGCTGGAGCGCCGGCTGGCGGCCATGGCGATCGCACGGTGCTTCGTGCTCCAATAGCGTTCAATATCCTCGGCCTGGCGACCCTGTGCGGCGCCGCCCTGAACCAGGGCGGTGCCCAAGCTCGCTCCGAAGCAACGTGCTGTTCAACTCCTACTCCTTCCTGCTCGTCTTCCTGCCGTTGACGTGGCTGCTCTTCTTCGGCGTCGCCCGCATCGGGCATCGCTGGGCCTTGGCCGTCCTGACCATGGCTTCCCTCGTCTTCTACGGCTGGGGGAACCCTGGCCTGCTGTGGCTGTTGATGTGCTCAGCGACCGGCAACTACACCGCCGGACTGCTGTTGCTGCGCATCAGGCACTCGTCGCGCTGGCAACGATGGGGAAGTCTTGCGCTGGCGGCCGCGGTCGCAGCGAACCTGGGCCTCCTGGGATGGTTCAAATACGCCAACCTGGCGATTTCTACGACCAACACCATCGCGGGCACGGCCTATCCGCTTCTCGAACTGGTGCTGCCGCTGGGGATCTCGTTCTTCACCTTTACGCAGATTGCCTATCTGGTCGACATACGGCGCGGCAAGGTGCAGGAGACCGACCCGCTTCGATACCTGCTGTTCGTCACCTATTTCCCGCACCTCATCGCCGGGCCGGTGATCCATCATCAGCAGATGATTCCCCAGTTCGCCTTGCCGAGCACATTCGTTCCACAGCGTGCGCAACTGCAAAGCGGGCTGGCCATATTCGCCATTGGCTTATTCAAGAAGGTCGTCATTGCCGACCATCTTGCATTGGTGGCGAGCCCGGTATTCGACGGTGCGCATGCCGCCGCGCCCACGCCCATCCTGGCATGGACCGGGGCGCTCGCCTACGCGCTTCAACTCTATTTTGACTTTTCAGGCTATTGCGACATGGCGATCGGCCTGTCGCGGCTGTTCAACGTGGAACTGCCGCTGAACTTCAACTCGCCCTACAAGGCGTCCAGCCTGATCGACTTCTGGCGCCGGTGGCACATCACCCTGTCGAACTTCCTGCGCGACTATCTTTATTTCTCGCTCGGCGGCAACCGCAATGGCCCGCTGCGGCGCTACGTGAATCTTCTGCTCACCATGGTCCTGGGCGGCCTGTGGCACGGGGCAAGCTGGAACTTCGTGTTGTGGGGAGGGCTGCATGGACTGGGGCTCGTCGTCAACCACGGGTGGCGCAGTGCAAGCCAACGTTGGCAGTGGCTCAAACTCGTCTCCTTCCGTGGATCCGGGCGCCTCATCACATTTGCCTTCGTGGTCATCGCCTGGGTGCCCTTCAGGGCCGCGGACTTTGCCACGGCCCGGCTGCTGTGGACCGCCATGCTGAGCCCACAAGGCTGGACCAGCGCCGAGGTTGACCTGAGGACGTTCTCCTGGCTCGGGGCCTGCATGGCAATCGTGATGTGGCTGCCCCATGCGGTGGAATGGGTCGACCACAGCGCGAGCCGTGGCGGCCGGATCGCCTGGCGCCCCACCGCGGCCTGGGGAATTTCAATGGGCTTGCTGGCCGGCGTCGCCGTCACGTTCTTCACCCGGAACAGCCCCTTCCTGTATTACCAGTTCTGATTGCCCGTGTCGTACTTCATCGCGTTCCTTATTGCGGCAGTCCTGCCCCTGGCGGCGCTTGTCGGGCTGAATACCCGCGTGGGGCCCAATTGGGGCGATCTCACGCGACTCGGGCGGTTATCGACGCATGACTTCGGGCGAAACGCACCTCCCGGCGCCCCGCCACTGCAAATGCATCGGGTCGATGAGAAGGCCGCACGCGTGGTTGTCGTCGGGGATTCCTTCTCGGCTTCCAACCAATGGCAGTCGCAATGGATGACGTGGCGCGGGCGCAAGGACGTCATCAGCTACCACTGGGACCTGGTCGGCGACAGTTCGTGTCTGACCGCGTTGATACGCGACCTTCGATCACGCCTGCCTGAAGCACGGCATGTCGTCCTCGAAATGGTGGAGCGCTCGTTCGAGGACCGATTGGTCGCGCTGGGCCGGCCGTGCGGCACGCCCATGGAAAAGGCGGCACCCATCCAGACGGCGGACGCCATCTGGGCAGACGAGCGGATCGGTTCCTATTGGATGCTGCCCGATCCGGAGCACGTGCTTCGCGCCTGGGCTGCACAATACAAGTCGTTCAAGCGCCAGAGTCGGCGCGACCAGGTGGTCGTGACCCCCTTGAACCGCAGCGACCTCTTCACCAGCCGGCGCGCCAACCTGCTGCTGCGGTACACGGGAGACAGTGCGAAGGTGTCATGGCAGCGTCCCCGCCTGCAGGCCGGTGCGCAACGCTTGAAGGCCGTTCAGGAAGAGCTTGCGGGCCTGGGCATCACGATGACGGTGGTGGTCGTCCCCGACAAGACCACGTTCTATGCCCCTTACGTCCTGCATCCGGAAGATCGGGTGTTGGCCGCGGTGGACCCGTGGGCGCTCCTCGATGCGAACGGCGTGACCCAAGTGCGCCTGCTGGATGCCCTGCGCCAGGGCGCCTTGTCGCACCGTGACGTCTATCTTCCCGACGACACGCACTTCAGCATGGAAGGGTTTCGCATGATGGCGGCGGCCGTTCGGGACGCAGTCGATGGTGGGCCTTCCGTTGCGATCCCGGCTGCGCCCAGCCCCTTGCCGCACGGCAGCCCCTGAGGAACGTCAGCCACTGAGGGACGGCTCTTGGGCCTTCGGGATCTGCCCTCTCGCTGCGCACGGGACCCCCTGCGCCCTGGTTCGCCGACGGGCGGGCCGCCCGGCAACGCCGACATGGCGCGCACGGGGCGGCGGCATCGCGTGGATCGCCCGGTGCCCGAAGCTCACCGCTCGCGCAAAGCGAGCAGCGCCTGCAGCACATGCTGCGTCGGCCCATCGGCATCGCCGCTGCGGTGCGCCAGCCCCAGCGGGCGCCACAGCGCCGGGCGCAGCGGCA
>CBIHPZ010000110.1:0-9158 GCA_966211865.1 uncultured Aquabacterium sp. | reverse complement strand
CGCCGGAAGGACGCGGCCACCGGCCAGCCGCAGCCGCATCGAGCGGTGCGCCAGTTCGTCGCCGGCGTCGTGCAGCAGCGTGGTCACCGGCGGCTGGCCGGGGTGCTCGTCGTCAACCAGCAGCTCGTCGATGCCGTGGCGGGCGATGTCGGCCGGCGTGCTGCCCAGCAGCGCCGCGAAGGCGGCGTTGGCGCGCTGCACGCGGCCGTCGTGCTCGACCAGGGCCAGGCCGGTCTGCGCGGCCTCGAAGGCGCCGGCCAGCGCCTGCTCGCCGCGCTGCTGCGCCTGGCGCAGCTGGTCCAGTTCATGGCGCAGCTCGTCGGTGCGGTGGCGGGCATCGGCTTCGGCGCGTTGCACGCGACCGGTCATGCCCAGCAGCAGCACCGCCAGCAGGCCGCAGCCAGCCAAGGCGGGCAGCGCGAAGAGCCACACCCCGCCCGGCGTGCGGATGGGCTGGCTGAGCTGCAGCGCCCAGCGCCGGCCGGCGAACTCGAACTGGGCCTCATGGCTGAAGAAACCGTCGCGGTCGGCCGCCGCCTCGCAGGCAGAGCCGCCATACAGCCGCCGCGGCTGGGCGCGGTCGTCGATGTCGAGCAGGCAGATGCGCAGGGCGTCGTTGCGCAGCGCGGCCAGCGGCGCCATCAGCGGTTCCAGCAGCACGGTGGCGAACACCGCCTGGCGATGGGTGGCCGCGGCGTCCGCCGGCAGGGCCTGGTAGACGACGACGGCGGCCGGCTGGCCGCTTCCGCCACCCAGCGCGACGGGGTGCGAGACCACCGCGGCTTCTTGTGACAGCGCGCGGCCCAGGGTGCCGCGTTGGGCCGGGGCGGCGGCCACGGCCTCGGCTTCCGTGCCGGGCGCGCCCCCCGCGGCGGCCGCGCGGGCGAGGACGTGGCGCACCGTGGCGCTGCTGGGCGCGGCGGCGCTGCGCGCATCGGCGTTGGTGACGCCGGCGGCGCCTTCGCTGCGGGTGGCATCGAGCCAGCCGATCGACGCCAGGCCGGCGGTGCGGGCGAGCCACGGGCGGGCCAGCGGGTCGAAGTTGGTGGCGGTCGGGGGCGTGGCGTGCAAGGCACCGGACAAGGCCTGCAGCGCGTTCAGCGGCGCATCGATCAGCGCCTGCGTGCGGGCGAAGACCACCTCGGTGTCACGCTCGAAGCGCTGCAGCGCGTGCATGCGGTCGCGGCTGTTGATGCCGGCCAGCGCCGCCACCAGCAGCAGCGCCAGCAGCGCCAGCGGCAGCACCACCGAACGGCGCCGTGCCTGCCAGCGCGCGCGCTGCGGTGCCGCGAAGGCCAAGACCAGCGGCGCCAGCAGCAGCACGCTGGCCGCATCGGCGGTGGCGCGCACCAGCGCGACCAGCGCCAGACGCTGCGCGCCGCCGCCGATGCCCAGCAGGTCGGCCGACAGCTCGGCCACGCCGCCGATGAAGCCGGCCGCCACCGCCGCGGCGACGAAGCGGCGCAAGGCCGGCCGGGTGTCGAGCGCCAGGTCGTCGGGCCGGCCGGAACGCCGCATCAGCATGCCGCCGAAAGCGGCCTGGGCCAGCAGCGTGAACACCTTCAGCAGCGCGGCGGCGCCGGGCTCGCCCAAAGGCCAGCCCACCGCCGCCACGAGGCCGCCCGCCAGCACCGATGGCAACGCGCGCCAGCCCAGCAGGGCCGACGCCGCAAAGGCCAGCGCCAGCCCCGGGGCCAGCGGCGCCACCATCGCCCCCGAGGCCTCGTACTGCGGGCTCAGGTGCCAGGCCAGCGGCAAGGCCACCAGCAGCAGCAGCGACAGCAGCCATTGCTTGAGGTGCTGCCTGCCGGGAGACGCGGCGGGCATGGCGGAAGGGGCAGGGTGGGCGAGCGAGGTGGACATGCGTGGCCGGCGCAGCGAGAGCGCGTGAGCCTAGCACCTGCGAAGCGCGGAACCGCGCGCCGCGGCCCGCCAATCCCGGGCAGCCCCGCAGCTCGGGGATGGGGCGCCGCCCAACGGCCGCGGTGCGCGCGCGAAGGCCGGCATCACCGGTGGCGAACGCACATCCGTGGATCCGACGACGTGCAGCCGGAATGCGCTTCCTAGAATGGCCCATGACCTGTCACGCGCTCATCCCGATCGCAGCCCCGCGGGGCGGCGAAGTGCCTCGCAAGCGGCCCGGACAGGTCGGGGCCTGCCGGCCGGACAGGCGCTGATGACGTCGACCAGCCGGGTCAGCACCGCGCCCTTGGCTGGCGTGGCCACGGGCTCCCCGGCCTGGCCCGGCATCGCGCTGGCGCTGGCGGGGGCCATCGCTTTCAGCGGTAAGGCGATCATCGTCAAGCTGGCCTACCGGCACGGCGTGGACGCGGTGGTGCTGCTGATGTACCGCATGCTGTTCGCCATGCCCCTCTTCATGCTGCTGGCGTGGTGGGGCGGGCGCGGCCGGGCGCCGATGACCTGGCGCGACCGCGCCATGGCCGCGGCGCTGGGCTTCATGGGGTTCTACCTCGCCAGCTACCTGGACTTCCTGGGCCTGCAGTACATCAGCGCCAGCCTGGAACGGCTCATCCTGTACCTCACGCCCACCATCGTGCTGCTGATGGGCTGGCTGCGCCACGGCAAGCGCGCCACGCGCGGCCAGCTGCTGGCCATGGGCGTCAGCTACGTCGGCGTCGGCCTGGTCTTCGGGCGTGAACTGGGGCTGGACCGGCCGCAGGTGGCGCTGGGCGCCTTGCTGGTCCTGCTCAGCACCATCAGCTATGCGGTCTACCTGTCCTTCATCGGCGAGGTGGTGCCGCGCATCGGCGCGCTGCGCCTCACCGGCCAGGCCAGCAGCGTGGCGTGCGTGCTGTGCATCGGCCAGTTCCTGCTGCTGCGGCCACTGCAGGCCGCCGTGGTGCCGGAGCCGGTGCTGTGGCTGTCGCTGTTGAACGCGGTGGCCTGCACCGTGACGCCGGTGCTGCTGATGATGATGGCGATCGAGCGGCTGGGCGCTTCGCTGACCTCGCAGTTCGGCATGGTCGGGCCGGTCAGCACCATCCTGCTGGGCGTCGTGCTGCTGGGCGAACCCTTCACCGCCTGGACGGCCACCGGCACGCTGGCCGTGCTGGCCGGCGTGGCCTTGCTGGCGCGCTGGCGTTGAGACCCTGATTCACTTCACCGGAGAACGAACGATGGACTTGGGAATTTCGGGCCGCTGGGCCCTGGTGTGCGCCGCCAGCAAGGGGTTGGGCAAGGGGTGTGCCGAGGCGCTGGGCCGCGCGGGCGTCAACCTGGTGATCACCGCCCGCGGGGCCGAGGTGCTGGAGGCCACCGCCGCCGCCTTGCGCGCGGCGAACCCCGGCATCGAGGTGCGTGCCGTGGCCGGCGACATCGCCACGCCGCAGGGCCGTGCCGACGCGCTGGCCGCCTGCCCGCAGGTGGACATCCTGGTCAACAACGCCGGCGGCCCGCCGCCCGGCGATTTCCGCGACTGGGACCGCGACGCCTGGATCCGCGCGCTGGACGCCAACATGCTGACGCCGATCGAGCTGATGAAGGCCACCGTGGACGGGATGGCCGCGCGCGGCTTCGGCCGCGTGGTCAACATCACCTCCGGTGCGGTGAAGGCACCCATCGACGTGCTGGGCCTGTCCAACGGCGCGCGCAGCGGCCTGACCGGTTTCGTCGCGGGGCTGGCGCGGCAGCCGCGGCTGGCCGGCCGCAACGTCACCATCAACAGCATCCTGCCCGGCGCCTTCGACACCGACCGGCTGCAGACCGCGTTCAAGGCCGGCGCCGCGAAAAGCGGCCAGGCGGTGGAAGACCTCGCGGCGCAGCGCCGCAGCGGCATTCCGGCGCAGCGCTTCGGTGAAGCGGCGGAGTTCGGCGCGCTGTGCGCCTTCCTGTGCAGCCAGCACGCCGGCTACATCACCGGCCAGAACCTGCTGATCGACGGCGGCGCCTACCCCGGCACCTTCTGACCGGGCCCGGCCGGACCCCGGCCAGGCGGCGCCCCGCCGTCCGTTCCACGCCGGCCGCCGTTCATGACATCACGCACGGCGCCGCCGTGGGCGATGGCCTATGCTCGACGGACGAGCCGCCTGGCATGCACCTGCGCGGCCATGGGGACAACCCTCGCGAGGCGACGATGACACGTTGGGCATGGGCGTTGGTGGTGGCGATGCTGGTGTCCGCCTGCACCACCCGGCCGGTGGTGCCGGACACGCAGGCCACCTTGTTCGACGACGCGGCCTTCCAGCCGCCCAGCGTGCACATCGCGGCGGCGGACGTGTTCGCGATGACCCCGGCGATGCGCGCCTACTTCGAGCGCGAGGTGGCGCCGGCGCAGTACAAGCGCGGCATGCAGCGTGGCCTGGTCGATGCGCTGTATGCGCGCGAGCAGCTGCAGCTGCGCTACGACAACGCCTACACCCGCACCGCGGCCGAAGCCTTCGAGGCCCGCGCCGGCAACTGCATGTCGCTGGTGGTGATGACGGCGGCCTTCGCCAAGCATGCCGGCATGCCGGTGCGCTACCAGAGCGTGCAGGTCGATCCCACCTACGGCCGGCGCGGGAACCTCTACTTCAGCATCGGGCACGTCAACGTCTCGCTGGGCCGCCACCTGAGCGTCAGCTCCACCGACGGCCGCTCGAGCGACTGGCTGACGATCGACTTCCTGCCGCAGGCCGATGCCGGCCGGCAGCGCGTGGAAGCGGTGGAAGAGCGCACCCTCGTCGCGATGTTCATGAACAACAAGGCGGCCGAGTCGCTGGAGGCCGGCCGCCTGGACGATGCGTACTGGTGGGCCCGCGCCGCGATCGAGCAGGACCGCCAGCTGCTGATCGCCTACAACACGCTGGCCGTGGTCTACCGCCGCCATGGCGAGCTGGACGATGCCGAGCGCGTGCTGCGTTTTGCGCTGACGCTGGAGCCTGACAACACCAACGTGCTGGGCAACCTGGCCAATCTGCTGGCCGACCGCGGACGCGGCGCCGAAGCGCAGCAGCTGCAGGCCCGCCTGGCCAGGCTGCAGCCCGACCCGCCGTTCAAGTACTTCGACCTGGGCCAGGAGGCGATGCGCCGCGGCGACTGGGCCGCCGCGCGCGACCTCTTCCAGCGCGAGATCGACCGCGACCCCGACTACCACGAGTTCCACTTCTGGATCGCCCAGGCCTACCTGCGCCTGGGCGACGCCAACCGCGCCCGCAAGCACCTGGCGGCGGCCCTGGAGAACAGCGGCACGGCGGATCAGCAGGCCACCTACTCGGCCAAGCTGCAGAAGCTGAAGGCACAGCGCTTGCTGAACTGAGCGCGGCGCGCGGCACGTTCGGCGCGCGCTCGCCAGGTGCCCGGGGCCCCGCACCCGGCTGGCTACACTGGCCGCCCCCTGTCCGATCGGGCCCGACGGGCCCCCGCCGCCACCGTGTCCGACCGCCTCGCCGTCCTGCCCCAGTACCTCCTGCCCAAGCAGGCGCTCACCGCGCTGGCGGGGGCCCTGGCGCGTTGGCAGGGCGGGGCGATCACCACCGCGATGATCCGGCGCTTCGTCGCGAAATACCGGGTGAACATGGCCGAGGCGGCCAATCCCGACATCACGTCCTACCCGACGTTCAACGAGTTCTTCACCCGGCCGCTGAAGCCCGGCGCGCGGCCGATCGCCCATGCCGACCTGGTGAGCCCGGTGGACGGCGCCATCAGCCAGTTCGGCGCCATCCGCGCCGACCAGGTGTTCCAGGCCAAGGGCCACCACTTCACCACCACCGCGCTGGTGGGCGGGGATGCGGCGCTGGCCGCGCCCTACAACGACGGCTGGTTCGCCAACCTGTACCTGAGCCCGCGCGACTACCACCGCATCCACATGCCTTGCGCCGGCCGGCTGCGCCGCATGATCTACGTGCCGGGCGAGCTGTTCTCGGTGAACCCGGTGACCGCGCGCGGCGTGCCCGGCCTCTTCGCCCGCAACGAGCGCCTGGTGTGCGTGTTCGACAACGCCGAGCTTGGCGAATTCGTGCTGGTGCTGGTGGGTGCCACCATCGTCGGCAGCATGGCCACGGTGTGGGGCGGGGTGACGCCGCGCAGCGGCCAGTTGCGCGAGTGGCGCTACGACGACAGGCCCGTGGAACTGGCGAAGGGCGCCGAGATGGGCCGCTTCCTGCTCGGCTCCACGGTGGTGATGCTGTTCCGGCCGCAGTCCCTGCGCTTCAACGAAAACTGGGCGCCGGCCGGCCCGGTGCGGCTCGGCGAGCCGATGGCCAACATCTCGGAGACCACGCGATGGCGCTGACGCTTTATGGCTACAAGGGCAGCGGTTCGGCCGCGGTGGAGGCGGCGCTGCGCCTCATCGGCCTGCCCTTCGAGCAGGTGGACGCGGCCACCTGGGACGCGAAGTCCGCGCTGGATGAATTGCGCAAGGTGAACCCCCTGGGCCAGATCCCGACGCTGGTCTTCGAGGACGGCACGGTGATGAGCGAGAGCGCCGCGATCCTCATCGAACTGGGCCTGCGCCACCCGCAGAGCGGCCTGCTGCCGGCCGAGCCCGCGGCCCGTGCCGCGGCGCTGCGCGGGCTGGTCTACGTGGCCGCCAACTGCTACGCCATGATCGGCATCATCGACTACCCCGACCGCGTGCTGCCCAGCCCCGGCGAAGACGAAGAGCGCCGCATCATCCAGCGCAGCAAGGCGCGGCTGCACGAGCTGTGGGACCGCTTCGCCGACCAGTTCCCGGCGCACCCCTTCCTGGGCGGCGCGGCGCCGAATGCGCTGGACCTGCTGGCGACCGTGGTGTCGAAATGGTCCGGCGCCCGCGCCCACCTGAAGGCCACGCGGCCGGCCTGGGCGCTGGTGTTCGACAAGGTGGAGCATCACCCGGCGTTTGCGCCGGTGTTCGAAAGGCACTGGCCAGCGAAGTGAGCGGCCGCGGGCAGGAATGCATGGCTCACGAAGCGGGCGGCGCGACGGCGCAGGAACCCTGGCCTGCAAAGTGAGCGTCCGCGGCGGGATGAATCCTTGACGCGCAAAGTGCGCGTCCATGTGCTGCGCTGGTCAGCCGCCGTCCAGGCCGCTCGGGTTGTCGCGCGTGGCGGCGTCGAGGTGCTCGGTGTCATTCAGGCGCAGCACGCTGTGCGGCGGCTGCGCGGCGACCAGCGTGATGGAGGTGTTGCCCAAATGCGCGGGCGCCGGCAGCGGGCCCAGCTGCAGCGGCCCATGCAGCAGCCATTCGCGCAGCACCAGGCCATGGGTGACCACCGCCAGCGGACCGCCGGCGCGGCGGCGCAGGGGCAGCAGGGCCTCGAAGGCGGCGGCGGCGCGCCGCGCGAAGTCGGCCTGCGATTCGCCGCCCGCGGGCGCTTCCACCATGCGCAGCGGGTCGAAGCCGAAGCTGTCGTAGGGCCGGCCGCGCAGCGCGCCGAAATTGCGCTCCTGCAGCAGCGGCAGCACGGTGATGGGCCGCCCGCAGGCGGCGGCGATGGCGCCTGCGGTCTGGCGCGCGCGCGGCAGGTCGCTGCTGACCACGCCGGCGATGCCCGCGCCGGCCAGGCGCTGGGCCAGTGCGATGGCCTGCTCCAGCCCGCGCGGGCTCAGCGGCGTATCCGCCGGCTGCAGCACGCGGGCGGCGTTCAGCGGCGTTTCGCCGTGGCGGATCAGCAGCAGCGTCATGTCGGCCCCCGCGCGCAGGGTGCGCGACGTCGAGCGGGGAAATCGGCAACCGTAGCGGCCTGCTCCGGGCGCCGCAATGTGGTCGGACCCTGATGCCGCTCAGCGCGCCAGCGTGACGCCCCCATCCACCGTCAGCGTGGCGCCCACCACGTAGTCGCCGGCGCGGGACGCCAGGTAGATGGCGGCGCCCGCCATGTCCTCGTCGGTGCCGATGCGGCGGGCGGGGATGCGCTGCGCCACCGCGTCGCCATGGTCGCGTGCGTCGCGGTTCATGTCGGACGCGAAGGCGCCCGGCGCGATGGCGCTGACGACGATGTTGTCCTGCACCAGCCGCAGCGCCATGCGCTTGGTCAGGTGCACCAGGCCGGCCTTGCTGGCGGCGTAGGAGTAGGTCTCCATCGGGTTCACCGACAGGCCGTCGATCGACGCGATGTTGATGACCTTGGCGGGCCGCTCGCGCGCCCCGGCCTTCAGCGCGCCGTGCAGCGCCTGCGTCAGGAAGAAGGGCGCCTTGACGTTGACGTTCATCACCTTGTCCCAGCCGGCTTCCGGGAACTCGTCGAAAGGCGCGCCCCAGGCGGCGCCGGCGTTGTTCACCAGGATGTCCAGCGCCGGCTCGCGGGCGGTGATGTCGGCCACCAGCGCCTGCAGGCCCTCGCCCGTCGCGATGTCATGCGGCAGCGCGGTGCAGGGGCCCAGCGACGACAGCTCCCTTGCGGTGGCGATGCAGGCCTCGGCCTTGCGCGCGGTGATGTAGACGCGTGCGCCGGCCTGCAGGAAGCCGGCGGCGATCATGCGGCCGATGCCGCGCGAGCCGCCGGTGATGAGGGCGGTGCGGCCGGCAAGCGAGAAGAGGTCGGTCATGGAAGGCTCCGGGAAAGGTCGACCGCATCATCGGCGCGGGCGCCGCGCCCGGCAGTCGCCAACGTGCCAGGGTGGGCGTGCGGATTCGGCGTGGCCGGTGCCTGCAGCCGTCGCGCTGGGCAACCGCGGGATGTCAGGCCGGCGCCAGCGCCCCGCAGCGCCAGCATTGGCCGAATGGGCCGTCGATGACCTCGCCGCAGCCGGCGCAGGCCCAGCGCCGTTCGGGCGGGTGCTGCAGTTCGTGCAGGGCGCGGCGGGCGGCGTCGAGCTGCGCGTCGTCCTCCACCCACAGCTCGGGCAGCGATTGGTCGGGCGGGATCTCGCCCGCGATGCCGCTGGCGAAGGCGCGCTGCACGCTGATGTCGAAGCCGGCGCCGCGCAGCATGTCGGCCCACAGGGTCGCGATGGCGAGGTTGGGGGCGTGGCTCAGGCGGCGCATGCGATTGATCCTAGCCGGGCAAGGCCCATGCGTCCTGGCATACGCTCACGCTCCCCCAGACAGGAGAGAGAACGATGGCCAAGGCAATCCGCATCGAGCAGTACGGCGGCCCGGAGGTGATGCAACTGGTGGACGTGGCGGTGGGCGAGCCCGGCCCGGGCGAGATCCGCATCCGCCACCACGCGGTGGGCCTCAACTTCATCGACGTCTACCAGCGCACCGGCCTCTACCAGAACCCGCTGCCGCTGCAGCT
>CBIHPZ010000109.1:0-9202 GCA_966211865.1 uncultured Aquabacterium sp. | reverse complement strand
GTGCATGGCACAATGCGGTCCGGGTCGGTCATTGCTTGCACGGAAGTGGTCCCCACTTCGACATACCGCCCCCAGCTCTCCGGGACCCCATGGCCAAAGCCGACACCAAGACTTCCATCGACGCCGACGGTCTGCGCTACCGCAGCAAGACACCCGGCTCTCCCTTCACCGCCGCGGGCGCCTTCGGGGCCGCGACGATGTCCTGTTTCCTCTGCGGCAAGCACCGGCCGCGCAGCGCCCTGAAGTCTCGGCGCCTGCTGGGCAAGGCGCAGTTCGTCTGCGCACCGAGCTGCAAGGAAGCCGACGCCGGCACCAAAGGCTGAGACCCTTCCAACGACAAGAGGCCATCCGATGGATGGCCTCTTGTCATTTGCGCGTCGCCATGGCGCTGCGCGCCTGCTGCCTGCCCGACCCGCTACGCCGCGGCCTCGTTCAGCTGTTGTTCCAACCGGTGCAGCACCTGGTAGCACGGCAGCACCTGCGCCACGCTGGCGTTGGGCTCGCGCCCTTCCCTGATGGCCGCGAAGAACTCGCGGTCCTGCAGCTCGATGCCGTTCATCGACACGTCCACCTTCGACACGTCGATCTTCTCGTCCTTGCCGTTCACCAGGTCGTCATAACGCGCGATGTACGTGCCGGTGTCGCCGATGTAGCGGAAGAAGGTGCCGAGCGGGCCGTCGTTGTTGAAGCTCAGCGACAGGGTGCAGATTGCGCCGTTCGCCGCCTTCAGCTGGATGGACATGTCCATCGCGATGCCCAGCACCGGGTGGATCGGCCCCTGCAGCGCGTTGGCCTGCACGATGGGCGAGCCCGCCTGGTAGGCGAACAGGTCCACCGTGTGCGCCGCGTGGTGCCACAGCAGGTGGTCCGTCCAGCTGCGCGGCTGACCCAGCGCGTTCATGTTCGTGCGGCGGAAGAAGTAGGTCTGCACGTCCATCTGCTGGATATTGAACTCGCCCGCGGCGATCTTCTTGTGCACCCACTGGTGGCTGGGATTGAAGCGCCGCGTGTGGCCGCACATGGCCACCAGGCCGCGCTTCTTCTGCAGTTCCACCACCGCCTGCGCGTCCTTCCAGCTGTCGGCCAGCGGAATCTCCACCTGCACATGCTTGCCCGCTTCCAGGCAGGCAATGGCCTGCGCGGCGTGCATCTGCGTCGGCGTGCAGAGGATCACCGCATCCACCTCCTTCAGCGCCAGGCTCTCGGCCAGCTCGGTCGTGCAATGGCCGATGCCGTACTTGGCCGCCGTCTCGCGCGTCTTGTCCAGCTCGCGGCTGACCAATGACACGACTTCCACGCCGTCGATCTGCTTGATCGCGTCCAGGTGCTTGATGCCGAAGGCGCCGGCGCCTGCCAGCGCCACCTTGATCGTCTTCATCAGGTGTTCTCCAGAATGAGGTGGCCCACCGCCGTGTTCGACGCAGGCACGTGATAAAAGCGCCGGACCACCTTGGGCGGCCGCTCGCTCATCGCGCCGCGCGCGATCAGCCACATCACCAGCTCGATGCCTTCGCTGCCGGCCTCGCGCACGTAGTCGATGTGAGGCACAGCGGCCTGGCCCTCGGGATCGGCGATCAGCCGGTCGAGGAAGGCGTTGTCGAATTCCTTGTTGATGAGCCCCGCGCGCGGCCCTTGCAGCTGGTGGCTCATGCCGCCCGTGCCCCAGATGTGCACGTTCAGGTCTTCGTCGTAGGACTCGATGGCCTTGCGGATGGCTTTGCCCAGGTTGTAGCAGCGGCGGCCTGAGGGCACCGGGTACTGCACCACGTTCACCGCGAACGGAATCACCGGGCACGGCCAGGCTTCAGGCTGCCCGCACATCAGCGACAGCGGCACCGTGAGACCGTGGTCCACGTCCATGCGATTCACGATGGTCAGGTCGAAGTCGTCCTGGATCACCGACTGCGCGATGTGCGAAGCCAGCGCCGGATGGCCGATCACTTTGGGCACTGGGCGCGGACCCCAGCCTTCGTCGGCCGGATTGAACTCCGCCGCGCAGCCGATCGCAAAGGTCGGAATCAGCTCCAGGCTGAAGGCGCTGGCGTGGTCGTTGTAGACCAGGAAGATCACGTCGGGCTTGTTGTCGCGCATCCACTGCTTGGACGCCTCGTAGCCCTTGAACAGCGGCTGCCAGTACGGCTCGGCCGTCTTGCCGAGATCCAGCGCCGCACCGATGGCCGGGACATGGGACGTGTAGACACTGGCGGTGATGCGGGCCATCAGTCGTTCGCCTTCTTCGGTTGTTCGCTGCCACGATCGGCGCTGACTTCGCCAATGCGGCGGTTGCCTTCGATCGACCGGCCGCCGGACAGCATCATGGCGGCGTACTCCTCCTGCGACATGCCGGTCATCGTGGCGGCCATGTACTGGAAGCTCTTGCCGTCGGTGGCGCCGATCTTGGCCAGGAAATAGATGTTCCCGCCGAGCGAAATGCAGCGGTTCAGGTCGCGCGCCAGCACGGCCTGCTTCTGCTCCTCGGTCATCGGCCATTCGTCCAGGTAGGCCCGCTCATCGGCCTTGAAGCGCTCGCGGTTGGCGGCCTTCATCAGCGACATGCAGAACTGGTTCAGGTGGAAACCCAGGCGCGACTGCTCGGCGTCGAAGATGGTGGTGCCGGGGACGTCCTTGTACGGTTTGTCGAGTGCCATGTCAGCGCCCTTCCTCTGGCCAGTACAGCCGCATCGGGTTGTCCACCAGCAGCTTGCGCTGCAGCTCGGGCGTGACCGCGATGTGCGGGATGAAGTCCACCAGCAGCCCATCGTCGGGCATGTGGTCCTTCAGGTTGGGGTGCGGCCAGTCGGTGCCCCACAGCACGCGGTCGGGAAAGGTCTCCACGATGCGGCGTGCAAAGGGCACGACGTCGCGGTAGGCCGCCTGCTCGCCGTCCAGCGCACGCGGGCCGCTCACCGACAGGCGCTCGGGGCAACTGACCTTGCTCCACACGTTCGGGTGCTCGCGCATGAACCTCACGAACAGCTCGAACTCCGGGCCGTCGATCGGCTTGGTCACGTCCGGCCGGCCCATGTGGTCCACCACCACCGTGGTCGGCAACGCGGTGAAGAAGTCCCACAGCTCCGGCAGGTCCTGTGCCTCGAAATAGATCACCACATGCCAGCCCAGCTTCGCGATGCGGCCGGCGATCTCCATCAGCTCGTCCTTGGGCGTGAAGTCCACCAGCCGCTTGACGAAGTTGAAGCGCACGCCGCGCACGCCCGCCTCGTGCAGCGATTGCAGCTCGGCATCGGACACGCTGCGCCTGACCGTCGCCACGCCGCGCGCCTTGCCGCCCGAGCTGCGGCAGGCATCGGCCATGGCGCGGTTGTCGGCACCATGGCAGGTGGCCTGGACGATCACATTGCGTGCAAAGCCCAGGTGGTCGCGCAGCGCGAACAGCTGCTGCTTGGACGCATCGCAGGGCGTGTACTTGCGCTCCGGCGCGAAGGGAAACTCCGCGCCCGGGCCGAACACATGGCAATGCGCATCGACGCTGCCGGCCGGCAACTGGAAGCGCGGTGTGCTGGGTCCGGCGTACCAGTCCAGCCAGCCGGGGGTTTTCTCGAAGCTCATCTCACTCCTCTTGGTGGCGCTGGGCCAGGATGCGATCGGCTTCCACGCGCCAATCCGCACTGCGCGCAAAGCCCGGTTCGCCACGCGTACCGAACACGCCGCGGTCAGCCAGGTCGGCCACCCAGGCCTGGCGTTCGGCCGTGCCGCTGGCGGACCAGGGTTGCAAGCCGGCCTCGCGCACCGTCACCGCCACCTCGCGCACTTCCTCGCTGCGGCGGCGGCCATGCTCGATCACGCGCTGGAAGAAATAGGCGCCCTGCTTCTCCCAATCGATGCCGGGAAAGGTCTCGGCCAGAGACGCCAGCACCTGGTCCTCGACACCGTAGGCGCGGGCCGCGGTGAAGCTCTCGATCACCATCGCTTCCAACCCCTTGATCATCACGCTGCGGCACATCTTGGTGGCCGAGGCCACGCCCAGCTTGTCGCTGGCCACGCGCGGCGCGAAGCCAAGCGTGGCCAGGGCCGGCCGCAGCGCTTCAGCCTGCGGGCCGCCCAGCAGCAGCGGCACCTTGATGCGGTATGGAGGCACCGAGGTCATCACCGCGCCTTCGACATAACGTCCACCAGACGCGTCCACGGCAGCTGCCGCGCGGATCTTGGCGCCGGGCGATGCCGAATTGAAGTCGAGGAAGAACGCGCCTCGCTTCAGCCCTGACGCACAGGCCTCGGCCACGGCCACCGCCTGGCTCGCGGTCACGGCGCTGACGATGAGGTCCGCATCGCGTGCCAGTTCGGCATGCGATCCTGCCAGCGCCACGCCATGCTGCCCGGCATGCGCGGCCATCGCCGCGCCTGCGTCGGAGGACAACTTGAGGTCGAAGGCGCTGACCGCGACGCCCGCGGCGCGCAGGTCTTCCGCCAGGATGCGGCCCACCTCGCCATAGCCCACCAGTCCCACATGCCAGCGCTGCGCATCCATCACCACCACTCCATTCAATCCAGCGAAGCCTTGGCCCGCTTGATCACGTCCGCGTAGCGCGCCGACTCGCTCTGGATGAAGGCGTTGAACTGCTCGCGCGTGGCCGGGAAGGTCTCGTAGCCGAAGGTCGCGTAGCGCTCCTTGATGTCGGGCTCGGACAGGGCTTTCTCGATGTCGCGCTGGATCTTGTCGGCCACGGCCTTCGGCAGGCCCTTGGGCGCGGCAATGGTGGTCCAGCCCGTCACGTCGTAGCCCGCCGGGCCGCCGGATTCACTGACGGTCGGCACGTCCGGGAAGGCGCTGTGGCGCTTGGGCGCGGTCACGGCCAGGAACTTCAGCTTGCCGGCGCGGTACATCGGGCCCGCGGTCGCCAGCGAGCCGAGGGCGAAACTCAAGTCGCCATTGGCCACACCGGTGTACAGCATCGACGTCTCCTTGTAGATGACGTGCTGCATCTGCGTGTTCGTCATCGACTCCAGCAGCGCCGAGCCCAGGTGCACCGGATTGCCGACCGACCACGAGCCGTAGTTCAGCGCGCCCGGATTGGCCTTGGCATCGGCCACGATGTCGCCCACGTTCTTGTATTTCGTGTTCGTCGGCACGGCGACGAAGAAATACGTGCGGAACAGCGGCAGCAGCGGATCGAAATCCTTCACCGGGTCGTAGGGCAGCTTCTTGAACAGGTGCGGATAGGCCGACAGGTGCACGTTGTCCAGCTGGATCAGGTCATGGCCATCGGTGGCGCCGCGCTTCCAGGCGTCGATCGCGATGAAGCCATTGCCACCCGGCCGGTTCTCCACGATGACCGGCTTGCCCCAGGCCTTCTGCAGTTTCTCGGCCAAAAGGCGCACCACGGCCTCCGGCCCCGCCCCGGCCGGGAACGGCGTGATGATGCGCACGGGCTTGGTCGGGAAGTCTTCGGCGGCGGCGCCAGTGGCCACCAGCGAGGCGGCCGCAAAGGTGGCCGCAGCCACCACGGTCTTGAGTACGGTTCTCTTCAGCACGGCTTCAGTTCTCCAACGCGTCTTTCGTGTGCCAGGCAAAGGCCGCTCTTCATGGCGGCTCGGCCCCGCGGCGGCGACGGCATGGCCGCCGGTGGTCCCTTCAGTCGATGTAGCGCAGGCCGGCTTTTTCCAGCGGCTCGCGCATCTTGTACATGTCCAACCCCAGCACGCCAGACGCCAGCTTCGCGCGCTTCTCGGCTTCATTCGCCTCGCGTTTCGCCGCGGCTTCCGCCGTGGCTGCGGCCATCGCGGCCGGCACGATGACGACACCATCGTCATCGGCCACCACCACGTCGCCCGGGTTCACCAGCGCCCCTGCGCACACGATGGGCACGTTCACCGAGCCCAGCGTCGCCTTGATCGTGCCCTTGCTGCTGATGGCGCGGCTCCACACCGGGAAGCCCATCTCGGTCAGGTCGCGCACGTCGCGCACGCCGGCATCGATCACCAGGCCACGCGCACCCTGGGCCTTGAAGGACGTGGCCAGGAGGTCGCCGAAATAACCGTCATTGCACTCGGCCGTGACGGCGGCAATGACGATGTCGCCATCACGGATCTGCTCGGCCGCGACGTGCATCATCCAGTTGTCGCCGGGCTGCAGCAGCACCGTCACCGCGGTGCCTGAAATGCGCGCACCGCCGTAGATCGGCCGCATGTACGGCTTCAGCAGGCCGACGCGGCCCATGGCCTCGTGCACCGTGGCCGAGCCGAAGCGGGCCAGTTCGTCGGCCGCCGCACGGTCCGCCCGCACGATGTTGCGCTTCACCACACCCAGTTCGTACATCTCACTTCCCCTTGGCTTTCAGCGCCGCATCCAGGCGCGGGAACACGCGGCGCGCGTTGCCTTCGTACACCTTGTGCTTGTCCTCGGCGCTCAGGATGGTCGAGGCCTCGATGTAGCGCTTGGTGTCGTCGTAATGGAAGCCCGTCTCCGGATCGATGCCGCGCACTGCGCCGATCATTTCGCTGGCGAACAGGATGTTGTCCACCGGGATCACGGTGGTCAGCAGGTCGATGCCCGGCTGGTGGTAGACGCAGGTGTCGAAGAAGATGTTCTTCAGCAGGTGTTCCTGGAGCAGCGGCTTCTTCAGCTCCTGCGCCAGCCCGCGGAAACGGCCCCAGTGGTAGGGCACCGCACCACCCCCATGCGGGATCAGGAACTTCAAGGTCGGGAAGTCCTTGAACAAGTCCGAGGTCAGGCACTGCATGAAGGCCGTGGTATCGGCATTCAGGTAATGCGCGCCCGTGGTGTGGAAGCAGGCATTGCAGCTGGTGGAGACGTGGATCATCGCGGGGATGTCCAGCTCCACCATCTTTTCGTAGATCGGATACCAGTGCCGGTCGGACAGCGGCGGCGAGGTCCAGTGCCCGCCCGACGGATCGGGGTTCAGGTTGATGCCGACGAAGCCGTATTCCTTGACGCACTTCTCCAACTCTGGAATGCAGGTCTTCGGATCGACACCGGGGGATTGCGGCAGCATGGCCGCGCCGATGAAGTGGTCCGGGAACAGCTGGCTCACACGGAAGCACAGCTCATTGCAGATCGCAGCCCAGGTCGACGACACCTCGAAGTCGCCAATGTGGTGGGCCATGAAGCTGGCGCGGGGGCTGAAGATGGTCAGGTCGCTGCCGCGCTCGCGCATCTTCGCGAGCTGGTTGGTCTCGATGGTCTCGCGCAGCTCGTCGTCGCTGATCTTCAGCTCGCCGACCGCGGGCTTCTGAGCGGGATCGGCAATGCCTGCGATCTGCCGGTTGCGCCACGCTTCCAGCGCTTTCGGTGCGGTGGTGTAGTGGCCGTGGACGTCGATGATCATCCGTTCATCTCCTGAGTTATTTCATGCGGCCGCTGTCAGGCCGGCTCCATGCCGTGGCGGCGCTTGGCGTCCGCCGCAAGGGGCGACGCCAGGTAGTCCAGGAACTCGCGTGCGGCCTGCGGCTGCGCCGAATGCACCCCCACGCCGGCCGCGAAGGTCGTCAGCACCTGCACTGAATCCGGCAGTGGGCCCAGCGCCTCGATGCCGTCGAGGTGCATCAGCTCGCTGAGCTGCTGGAAGCCGAGCTCGACCTCGCCACGCGCCACCAGCGAGCCCACCGGCACGCCGGGCGGCGCCTCGATCACGCGGTCCTTGATCTGCGCGGCGATGCCCCAGCGCTCGAACAGCCTGGCCAGGTGCACGCCGCTGGGACCAGTGGAATAGCTGATGCTGCGCGCGGACGCCACGGCGTGGCGCAATGCGTCTTCGCTGCCGATGTCAGGACGCGAAGCGCCGGCGCGCACCGCCACCGCCACGCCGGAACGCACGATGTCCACGCGGCCGGGCTGCAGGTGCCCTTCGGCGATGAGCTTGTCGATCGCTCCGGCTGCAAGCACCACCAGATCGAATGACTCCCCGGCTTGCACCCGACGGGCAGCGTCCACCCCACCCACGGACTCGATGGACACCGGGCGGCCCCAGGCGGCCACAAGATCGGCCAGCACCTGGCGGGTGGCCATCGACGATATGCCGGTCAGCGGTGCGAGGGCTTGCATGGGAGGCGATTCTGGAGAGCCTCCCTGCCCGCTCCCAGGGGGCCGGGCCGATATCAGTTATCGCAGCGCGGCATGAATACGGAACGCCGGGCATCGCAAGGCGCGATGGCCCGCGGGCGCCCCATCACCCCGGCTGGGACTGCGCCGCCGCGCCCTGCGGCAGGCTGCGCGCCAGTTCCGTCAGCAGGCGAACGGTCTGGCGCATCAGCGGGCTCGGCCGCTTGTGCGACGAGACGGCCAGGCACAGCACGCTGGTCAACGCCGGTTGTGTCAGCGGGTGCACCGCCAACTGGTCGGCCCGGCCGGACGCCATCACGGCGCTGGCCGTCAGCACGGCGTGGCCGTAGCCGGCGCACACCAGGTCGATGATGGCGGCGATGCTGGACACCTCCCACGCGATCTCCAGCTTCAGGCCGATGAGCGCGGCCTGGGTCTCCACCAGCCGGCGAATGACATGCGACCGTTCCGGCATCACCAGCGGCAGTTCCGCCAGCCGCTGCATCGGCAGCGGTCCGCGCGGCAGCGCATCGGTGGCCAGCGGCACGACCAGGCACAGCGGCTCGTCCAGCACCGGCGTGATTTCCAGCGACGGCTGCGCCTCAGGGTTGTAGAGCAGGCCCACGTCGACCCGGCCGGTGGTGATCCATTCGACGATGTGACTGGACAGCCCCTCGACGATCGCCAGGCGTGCCCCGGGCAGCCGGCGCTTGAACGCGTCGATCAACGGCAGCGTCAGCTGGCGACCGATGGTCGGGGGGACGCCGACCGTCACGTGGCCCACCGGCGCGTCGCGCGACGCACCCATGTCCTCGCGCGCGTGCGCCACCGCCTGCAGGATGGACACGCCGTGCTCGAAAAGGCGGCGGCCCGCCTCGGTCAGCACCACGCCGCGGCCGTTGCGCAGCAGCAGCGTCTCGCGCAGGTCGGTCTCCAGCGCCCTCACCTGCCGGCTCAGCGCGGGCTGCGCGATGTCCAGCACCATCGCCGCCTTGCTGAAGCTGCCCAGCTCAGCCACATGCACGAAATATTCGAGCTGCTTGAGGTTCACCGCTTCAGCATCCCACAGGCGGAATTCGGACACCCAAGAAAAAACGCCATGCGGCGCGAGGCAGCATGGCGTTGGCAAGGTTTGGCGGAGTCGGAGGGATTCGAACCCTCGATGCAGGTTTTGCCCACATACTC
>CBIHPZ010000108.1:0-9236 GCA_966211865.1 uncultured Aquabacterium sp. | reverse complement strand
GCCGAGGCCACCGGCCGCGCGGCGCACAAGGTGGCCGAGAAGATCGGCCTGGCGGACGATCCCACGCCCGCCAAGCAGCCCGCCAAGGGCTCCTGACGCGCCCCGCGCCAGCCTTCGCCTGACGCGCGAAGTGAGCGTCAGGCGATCAGCGCCCCGACGCGCTTCAGCGCCGCTTCCACCGCCGGCCCATGCGGCCGGCCGCAGCTCAGGCGCAGGAAGTTGTCGAAGCGCGGGCTGTTCGAGAACATGCCGCCGGGCGAGAGCTTGATGCCTTCGGCCAGCGCGGCCTTGAACAGCGCATAGGAAGACACGCCTTCCGGCAGCTCCACCCACAGCAGCATGCCGGCCTCCGGCACGTTGAGCCGCGTACCGGAAGGGAAGTAACGAGCAATGCACTCAGCCATCTGCTCGCGCTGCGTGCGCAGCGACTGCCGCAGCTTCTGCAGGTGGCGGTCGTAGCCGGGGCCGTCGATCAACTCGCCGGCCGCCATCTGCGGCAGTTCCTCGTTGTAGCGGCTGTTGGCGTACTTCAGCATCTCCACCCGCGCCTGCCAGCGGCCGGCAATCATCCAGCCCAGGCGGAAGCCCGGCGCCAGCAGCTTGTTCAGCGAATGGCAGTAGATGACGTGGCCGCTGCGGTCGAAGGCCTTGGCGGCGCGGTACGGCACGTCGCCGCCCATGTCGCCGTAGATGTCGTCCTCGATCAGCGCGATGCCGCGTTCCTCGCACAGCCGCACCAGCCGCTGCTTGTGCTCGTCCGGCATCACGCACCCCAGCGGGTTGTGCCCAGTGGGCATGCTCACCACCGCCTTGATCGACGCGTCCTGCTCCAGCGCGAAGGCCAGCGCCTCGAGCGACAGGCCGGTGTAGGGGCTGGCCGGCACTTCCAGCGCGCGCAGGCCCAGGCTTTCCAGCACCTGCAGCAGGCCGTAGAACGTGGGCGACTCCACCACCACCGTGTCCCCGGGGCGCGTGACGGCGCGCAGCGCGAGGTTGATGGACTCGATGCAGCCGTGCGTGACGATCAGCTCTTCCGGCGCCGCCACGATCCCGCGCGACAGGGCGCGCCGCGCCAGCGCGCCACGCAGCAGCGGATGGCCATGGCGGCGCGATTGGGTGGTGAGCACCGACGGGTGCTGGCGCAGGATGCGCTGCATCGAGCGCTGCAGCGCCTCGCCGGGGTACAGCTCGGGCCCGCCGATGGCCAGGGCCAGGTTCACGCTGACCGGCTGCTGCTGGCCGAGCGCGATGATTTCGGAGACCCGCGCGTGGATGCCGACGTAATCGGCCGGATCGGGCGGCGCAGTGGCCTGCACGTCGTTGGCCGGCAGCAGCGCGGCCCGCCGCGGCTGCCGCACGAAGTAGCCCGAACGGGGCCGCGCTTCCAGCCAGCCCTGGTCCTCGAGATAGCGGCAGGCCTGCAGCGCGGTGGACAGGCTCACCTCGTGCGTGCTCATCAACCGCCGCACGGAAGGAAAGCGTGCGCCGGTGGTCAGCGAACCGGCGCGGATCGCCCCCAGGTAATGGTCGGCGATGCGGCGGTAGAGGGTCGGTTCGTCGGTGCGCACAGGGTGCAGATCGTCGCCGCTGGGCGGGCGAGCGCAACAGATACAGAGCCGCGGCATTGTGGCCAGAACAGCCAGAGCAGATGGCATCTGTTGCGCTGCAGATGCGCGGGCGGTGTGCCTGCCCGGAAACAGCGCTCGCCGGCACAGTGGCTCGCATCCGCCCGACCCGGGCGCCACCCGGAGCACACGATGACCCCCACCTCCCCCGTCCCCTTTGCGCTGCCACCCGGCCAGGCCCGCATGCTGCGGCTGTGTGGCGGCGACCAGCTGTTCTGCGCCGAGGGCCGCGTGCTGGTGACCGAGCCCCCGGAAGCGCTGGACGAGCAGGCCTGGCGCATCCGGCGCACGCTGCGCCGTGGTGAAGGGCATGCGGCCACGCGCGGCGGATGGCTGCGCGTGGAAGCGGGTGACCAGCCGGCGCAGGTGCAGGTGCTGTACAGCCGCACGCCACACCGCCAGAGCGATGCACTGCCCCCCTGCGACCCGCGGGTCACCGTGTCGCCGGCGACCCGGGGCCTGTGGCAGCTCGTCGAACGGCTGGCGACGGCGCTGGCTAACTCCGCCCGTCAGCGGCAGCAAATGCCCTCGTGAGGCCGCGCGCCACCCAGCTGCCGGCGCCCACCGCGGCGCCCATGATCCAGAACATCACCCCCGGTCCCAGCACCGACCCCGCCACGCCGAACGCCAGCGGCATCACGCTGCTGGATGCGTTGATCGCCATCGAGCGGAAGGCGATGGCCTCGCCGTGGCGGTGCGCCGGCGTGAGGTGGTGCAGCGTCGACATGATCATCGGCTGCACCGCCCCCAGCGTGAGGCCCAGCAGCGTGGCGCACACGCCCATCAGCCACGGCGTCTTCGCGAAGGGGTAGACCGAGAAGACGACGCCGGTCATCACCATCGCGAAGCGCAGCACGGTCACCTCCCGCAGCTTGTGCGCCAGCATCGGGATGACGAAGCGCACCGCGGTGACCGCCAGCGTGAAGCTGCCCAGCACGATGCCGATGGTGGACGCGCTGTAGCCGCGGCCATGTCCCAGGACCGGCACCGCGAAGCTGTGCACGTCCCAGCTGGCGGAGAGGAGCCAGTTGACGAAGAGCAGGCGCTTCAGCCCCGGCGTGGCCAGCAGGTCCCAGGTGCCGCCGCGCCCGCCTTCCGGCGCCGTGGCCACGCGCGGCGCCTGCGCCGGAATGCGCCGTGCCGCCAGCAAGGACAACAGCGGCAGCACGCACATCAGCCCGTACGCCGCCGCGAAGCCGCCGGCATCGATCATGAAGCCCGCCGCGACAGGCCCCACCACGTTGGCCAGCGAAGGCGCCATGCCCAGCCAGCTGAAGACGCGCAGCCGTTCGGTGGAATCGGCCGCCAGATGGCCGGCCGTGCGCTGGATGACGATGAGGCCGACGTTGGTGCCCACGCCGCTGGCCGCCGCACCCAGGCACAGCAGCCCGAAGCGCCACCACGCGGGCACGAAGCAGGCCAGCAGTGCCAGGCCGGCGCCCACCACCGTGCAAATAACGGCGATACGGAGCGGCCTGTGGTAGCCGTGGCGGTCCGCCATGCGGCCGGAGCCGATGGCCGTGAGCACCGGCAGCGCGGCGAACAGGGCCAGCAGCACGCCCACCGCCCAGGCGCTGTGCCCGTCCTGCAGCGCCTGCAGCGGCGCGGCCATGCGCTGGCCGGCCATGGCGGCGTGCAGCGCGATCTGCCCGGCGATCAGCGCCGGCAGCACGCGTGCGATGTCGGCACGCCCCGGCGCTGGATGATCAGGCAGACGGCCTCCTGTCGAAGAGATCGGGTTCGCTGTCGTCGCTCAGGCCCGGCAGCAGCTCCTGCGCCCGCTGCTCGGGCAGCGCTTCCACGCTGCGCAGTTGCCGCGCCATGGCACGGGTGCGCACCTCGGCGGCGTCGATGGTGTTGCCGGCCTCTTCCAGCTTCTTGCGGGTCTTGGCCAGCACCTCGCCGAACTTCATGAACTCGGTCTTCACCGCGCCCAGCACCTGCCACACCTCGGCGCTGCGCTTTTCCAGCGCCAGCGTGCGGAAGCCCATCTGCAGGCTGGACAGCGTGGCCAGCAAGGTGGTGGGCCCCGCCAGCGTGATGCGGTAGTCGCGCTGCAGCGTCTCGGCCAGGCCCGGGCGGCGCAGCGCCTCGGCGTACAGGCTTTCGGTGGGCACGAAGAGGATCGCGAAATCGGTGGTGTGCGGGGCGGCGATGTACTTGTCGCGGATGGTCTTGGCTTCGAGCTTCAGGCGCGACTCGATGGCCTTGGCCGCCACTTCCACGCCCGCGGCGTCGGCCCGCTCCTGCGCATCCAGCAGGCGCTCGTAGTCCTCGCGCGGGAACTTGGCATCGATCGGCAGCCACAGCGGCAGGCCGTCTTCGCGCCGGCCCGGCAGGCGGATCGCGAACTCGACGCGGGCGCCGGAGCCCGGCACCGTCTCGACGTTGGCCGCGTACTGCTCGCGCGCGAGCACCTGTTCCAGCAGTCCGGCGAGCTGCACTTCGCCATAGATGCCGCGCGTCTTCACGTTCGTCAGCACCCGGTTCAGCGAGCCGACGTCGCGCGCCAGGCCCTGCATCTCGCCCAGGCCCTTGTGCACCTGTTCCAGCCGGTCGGCCACCTGGCGGAAGCTCTCGCCCAGGCGCTGCTCCAGCGTGGCGTGCAGCTTCTCGTCCACCGTGGCGCGCATCTGCTCGAGCTTTTTCTCGTTGCCTTCCTGCAGCGCGTGCAGCCGGCCTTCGACCACCTGGCGCACTTCGGCCAGGCGGCGCTCGTTGGATTCACTCAAGCCGCGCAGCTGCTCGGCCAGGTTGGTCGTCGCGCCCTGCAGCGTCTGCGCGATGGCCTGCTGCATCGCGCCCAGCTGCAGGCGAAAGGAGTCGATCTGCTCGTTCTGCGTGCGGGCCACGTCGCCGCTTTGCGTCAGCAGGGTCTGCTGCTGCAGGGCCAGCGCGGCGGCCAGTTCCTGGCGCGTGGCGCGGGCCGTGTCCTGCAGCTCGCCGCGCAGCGCGGCTTCCAGCTGCGTGCGTTCGGCGCGGCGGGCGTCTTCCTCGCGCTTCTCACGGTCCTTGTCTCCGCCCTTCAACCACCACGCCAGCAGCAGCAGCGTGTTCAGTGCCAGCAGCGCCGGCACGATCCATTGCGTCATGCCGTGATTCTCTCAGCAGCGGTGCGCCGCGCCGGCGCAGGGGGCGGCTGCAGCAATGCAATCAGGCGCTGCAGCGCGGGCGACGCTTCGCCCGTCCACACCAGGTGCGTGCGGTTGCGGCGCAGCTTGTCCGGCAACGCATGCTCCATCACGTCGCCACTGGCGCGCAGCGCCTGCAGCACCGAGCGCGGCGCAATGGCGCAGCCCGTGCCCGCGGCCACGCAGGCGATGATGCCGGGGTAGCTGGCGAACTCCAGCACCCGTTCCGGCAGCATGCTGGCGGCGCCGAACCAGTCTTCGAGCCGCTTGCGGTACGAGCAGCCCTGCGTGAAGGCCAGCAGGGTGCAGCGCCCCAGGTCGGCCGCACGGCGCACCGGCGCGTGGCCCTTGGCGGTGATCAGCACCAGTTCTTCCTCGAACGCGGGCAAGGTGTTGAGGCCGGGCGCGGTGAAGGGCTCGCTGACGAAGGCGGCCTCGATGCGGTAATCCAGCACCCGTTCCAGCAGCACGCCGGTGTTGGCGGTGGACAGCTCGATCACCACGCCCGGGTGCAGCCGGTGGTAGCGCGACAGGATGGGCGGCAGCCGGCTGCTGGCGCTGCTTTCCAGGGAGCCGAGGCGGAACAGCCCGCGCGCGGTGCCGGCGCGCATCTCGCTCTCCGCCTCGTCGGCCAGCCGCAGCAGGCGCTCGGCATGCACCAGCAGCGCATCGCCCTCGGCCGTCAGTGCCAATGAACGGCCCTGGCGGCGGAACAGCGCCAGGCCCAGGCGCTCTTCCAGCTGCTTGATGCGGGTGGTGACGTTGCTGGGCACGCGGCTCAGCCGGTCGGCCGCGCGCAGCACGCCGCCTTCACGCGCGACGGCGCGGAAGATCTCCAGGGAGTCGAGGTCGATCTTTCTCATATCGAGAATCTTAGTTCTCGATTATTCACTTGTGCGAAATCTTTGCGGCGCGTCCAATCAGCCGCATGCCAGCCTCCCCGCGTGAACCGACCCTCTTCGCCATCTGCCTCGCCGGCGCCCTGGCGCTGGCCGTGGCCATGGGCATCGGCCGCTTCGCGTTCACGCCGCTGCTGCCCTTGATGCAGCGTGAAGGCCTGCTGGGCAGCGGCGGTGGTGCGGCGCTGGCGGCCGTCAACTATGGGGGCTATCTGCTCGGTGCCTTGAGCGCCGCCCGCCTTGCCAGGCGGCCGCGGCGCCTGGTGCTGTCCAGCCTGCTGGCCACGGCGGCCGTCACCGCCGCCGCGGGCGTGCTGCACGGCATGGCGCCCTGGCTGCTGCTGCGCGGGCTGGCGGGCGTGCTCAGCGCCTGGGTGATGGTGGGCATCAGCAGCTGGGCCATCGGCGCCTTGGCGCGTCGTGGGCGCGCGGATGCGGGCGGCTGGGTGTACGCCGGCGTGGGCTGCGGCATCGCCGCCGCAGGCGCGCTGGCCTGGGCGCTCGGGCCGGAAGGCTCGGCCGCGCTGTGGCAACGGCTGGGCCTGCTGGCGCTGGTGGCGGCGGTGGTCGTCGCGCTGTGCTGGCGGGGGGAAGCGCTGCCCGCGCCCTCGTCCAACGCGGCGCCTGCCGCACGCGGCGGGGCGCATGGGCATGCGGGCCTCATCCTCAGCTATGGCCTCTTCGGCTTCGGCTACATCCTGCCGGCCACCTACCTGCCGGCGATGGCACGCGCGCTGGTCGACGACCCGCGCCTCTTCGGCCTGGCCTGGCCGGTGTTCGGCGCGGCGGCCGCGCTGTCCACCCTGCTGGCGGGACCGGTGCTGGCGCGCTGGTCGCGGCCAAAGGTGTGGGCCGTGTGCCACTTGATGATGGCCGCCGGCTGCGTGCTGCCGCTGGCCAGCCGCTCGGGCGCCGCCATCGCCCTCGCGGCACTGGCCGTGGGCGGCAGCTTCATGGTCGCCACCATGGCCGGCCTGCAGCTGGCGCGCGACCGCGCCGCCGCCAACCCCGCGCCGCTGCTGTCGCGCCTGGTGGCCGCCTTCGCCTTCGGCCAGATCGCCGGGCCGCTGGCCGCGTACTTGGCCGGGCAGCTGTTCAGCGGCGACGGCCTGGCCCCGACGCTGGCGCTGGCCACCGCGGCCCTGCTGGGCAGTGCCGCCTGGCTGTACCGACAACCCGATCGACAACAAGGAGCCCTGGATGACCCCCGACACGCCCCCGCCACGAGCCGTTGAGCAAGGCCCCGGCGCCGAACGCCTCCCCTTGCCGCCGATGGCGCAGATGAACGACGCCCAGCGCGCCGCTGCGCAGGCCTTGATCGACGGCCCGCGCAAGGCCGTCTATGGCCCCTTCGTGCCGCTGATGCGCACGCCGGCGCTGCTGGACCGCGTGGCCGCGCTGGGGGAGGCGCTGCGCTTCGGCGGCACGCTGGACCCCCGCGTGCGCGAACTGGCCACCTGCGCCGCGGCCGCGCACGTCGGCAACCAGTTCGAGTGGGTGATGCACCAGCCGCTCGCGGTGGCGGCGGGCGTTTCCGCCGATGCGCTGGAAGCCCTGCGCCTGGGCCGCCGGCCGCAAGGCCTGGCCGCCGACGAGCAGTCGGCCATCGACGTGGCGACCGAGCTGATGCAGCGCCACAGCGTCTCCGAGCCGACCTGGGCCCAGGCCTGCGCCACCTTCGGCGAGCCGGGCGTGGTGGAGCTGATGACGCTGGTCGGCTACTTCGTGATGGTGTCGTGGGTGATGAACGCCGCGCACACGCCGTCGCGGCCGACCACCGTGGTGCCGCTGCCGACGCATCCGCTGTAGGCACAGGCCGGGCCGCTGCAGCCCGGCATCCGCGGCACCAGGCGGCGACAGCGCGCAGGCGTACCGGTGGCGCCCGCGGGCCGGGGCACACTCCCGGCATGACGACGGAACGCCTCGACAACATCCTCTTCAGCCAGGGCTTCGGCACCCGGCGCGTGGTCGCCGGGATGATCGAAGCCGGCCTGGTGCGCGTGGCCGGCGCACCGGCCACCGACCCCGGCGCGCGCTACGACACGGCCGATCTGCACTTCGAGGTCGAAGGGCGCGAGTGGACCTATCACGCAAAGGCCTTGGTGCTGCTGCACAAGCCGGCCGGCTATGAATGCTCGCAAAAGCCTTCGGCCTGGCCCAGCGTGCTGCTGCTGCTGCCGCCGCCGCTGCGCCAGCGCGGCGTGCAGCCCATCGGCCGGCTGGACCAGGACACCACCGGCCTGCTGCTGCTCACCGACGACGGCGCACTGATCCACCGCTTCACCAGCCCGAAGAAGCAGGTGCCCAAGGTGTATGAGGTGACGACGGCCCGGCCGGTCGACGAGCAGCAGGTGAAGCGACTGCGCGAAGGCGTGGTGCTGGACGACGACCCGAGGCCGGTGCATGCCGAGGGCTGCGAGATCACCGGCGACAACGCGCTTCGCCTGACGCTCATCCAGGGCAAGTACCACCAGGTCAAGCGCATGGTGGCGGCGGTGGGCAACCATGTCGAGAAGCTGCACCGCAGCCGCTTCGGCCAGCTGGCGTTGCCGGACGACCTGGCCCCGGGCCAGTGGGCCTGGCTGCCCGGCCCGCAGGCCATCACCGGCTGACCGTCGCCTGATAATCCCGGTGATGCACGTCTTCCGCGGCTTCCACCACCCGGGCCTGGCCGGCGCTTGCGCGCTCACCATCGGCAACTTCGACGGCGTGCACCGCGGCCACCAGGCGATGCTGGCGCTCTTGACCAGCGAGGCGCGCCACCGCGGCCTGGCCAGCTGCGTGATGACCTTCGAGCCGCACCCGCGCGACTGGTTCTCGCGCGCTGCCGGCAAGCCCGAAGCAGCGCCCGCGCGCATCGCCACCTTGCGCGACAAGCTGGAGGAACTGGAGCGTTGCGGCATCGACCAGGTGGTGGTGCTGCGCTTCGACGCCGCCTTCGCCGCGCAGCCGCCGCAGGCCTTCATCGACGACGTGCTGCGCGCCGGCCTGCACACGAAGTACGTGCTGGTGGGCGACGACTTCCGCTTCGGCGCGCGCCGGGCCGGCGACTACGCGATGCTGGACGCGGCCGGCCAGCGCCAGGGCTTCGATGTCGCTCGCATGATGAGTTATGAGGTGCGCGGGCTGCGCGTCTCCAGCTCGGCCGTGCGCGCGGCGCTGGCCGCCGGCGACATGGACGCCGCCGCCGTGCTGCTGGGCCGGCCCTACAGCATCAGCGGCCACGTGGTGCATGGCCGCAAGCTGGGGCGCGAGCTGGGCTTCCGCACCCTGAACCTGCGCTTCGGGCACCCGAAGCCGGCGGCGATGGGCATCTTCGTCGTGCGCGTGCACGGGCTGCTGGACAGCCCGCTGCCCGGCGTCGCCAGCCTGGGCGTGCGGCCGACCGTGGAAGACGCGGGCCGCGTGCTGCTGGAAACCCACTGCCTGGACTGGCCCGAGCCACTGGGCCCCGAGGCCGGCTACGGCCGCGTGCTGCGCGTGGAGCTGCTGCACAAGCTGCACGACGAGCGCAAGTACGACTCGCTCGACGCGCTGCGCGCCGGCATCGCGAAGGACGAAGCCGACGCACGCGCGTGGTT
>CBIHPZ010000107.1:0-9303 GCA_966211865.1 uncultured Aquabacterium sp. | reverse complement strand
GTCGCCGCCTTCGACGGCCAGGTGGGGCAGGAGGCCTATTCCGCCAGCAAGGGCGGCATCGTCGGCATGACCCTGCCGCTGGCGCGCGACCTGGCGCAATGGGGCATCCGGGTGATGACGGTGGCGCCGGGCCTCTTCCGCACGCCGCTGATGGAGCAGCTGCCGGCGGAGGTGCAGCAGTCGCTCGCCGCGTCCATCCCGTTCCCGAAGCGGCTTGGGCAGCCGGAGGAGTTCGCTGCCCTGGCCGCTCACATCGTGCGCAATGGACACCTGAACGGCGAGGTCATCCGGCTCGACGGCGCGCTGCGCATGGCGCCGCGCTGAGCGGGCCCGATCCAGCCTACAGTGTGGCGATGAGCAAGTCCAACATCCACCACGTCACGGTGCAGTTCGGCGACTGCGATCCGGCCGGCATCGTCTTCTTCCCCAATTTCTCGCGCTGGATGGACCAGTCCTCGCTGGCCTTCTTCATGGCCTGCGGCATCCCGCCCTGGCGCGAGCTGGTGAAGACCCGCGGCATCATCGGCACGCCGCTGCTGGAGATCCACACGCGGTTCCTCAAGCCCGCCACCTACGGCGAGCAGATCCAGGTGCACACCACCGTCGAGGAATGGGCGGTGAAGACCTTCCGCCAGCGCCACGTGGTCAAGCGCGGCGACACCGTGCTGTGCGAAGGCACGGAGGTGCGCGCCTTCTGCATCCGCGACGCCAACGACCCCGACCGCATCCGCGCCATTCCCATCCCCGAGGACCTCAAGGCGCTGTGCGTCTGAGGGCCTGATTTCCCAAGAGCCAAGGAGACGATGATGAAACTGCTGCTGAAGACCCTGATCGCCGCCGCCGCCACGGCGCTGCTGGCCGCTGCCCCGGCCTTCGCCGACATCACCGTCGGCGTCAGCCTGCCGCTGACCGGCCCGGCCTCCGGCCTGGGCATTCCGATGCAGAACCAGTTCAAGCTGTGGCCGCAGACGATTGCCGGCGAGAAGGTCAAGCTGATCATCCTGGACGACGCCACCGACCCGACCAAGGGCGTGCAGAACGCGCGCCGCTTCGTGACCGAGGACAAGGTGGACATCATCATCGGCTCGGCCGCGACGCCGGTCGCCATCCCGATGGCCGACGTGGCGGCCGAATCGGGCACGGTGCAGCTGGCCGCATCGCCGGCGGGCCTGCCGCCGGGCAAGGACGCCTGGACCTTCCGCCTGCCGCAGTCGAACACCGTGATGGGGTTCGCGATGCTCAACCTGATGAAGAAGCAGGGCATCAAGACGGTGGGCTTCCTCGGCTACACCGATGCCTATGGCGAGCAGTGGCTCAAGGAGTTCACGGCGCTGGCTGAGAAGTTCGGCATCAAGGTGGTCGCCACCGAGCGTTTCGCCCGCAGCGACACCAGCGTGACCGCGCAGGCCCTGAAGCTGACCGCGGCCAACCCCGATGCGATGCTGATCGTGGCCTCGGGCTCCGGTGCCGCGATGCCGCAGAAGGCCATCGTCGAGCGCGGCTACAAGGGCAAGATCTACCAGACCCATGCGGCGGCCACGCGCGACCTGATGCGCATCGGCGGCAAGGACGTGGAGGGCACCTACGTCGTCTCCGGCCCCGCGGTGGTGGGCGAGCTGCTGCCGGCCAGCCACCCCTCCAAGCCTGTCGCGATGGACTTCGTGACCAAGTACGAGAAGGCCTATGGCGCCGGCTCGCGCAACCAGTTCGCGGGCCATGCGTACGACGCGCAGATCGTGCTGGAGAAGGTGGTGCCGGTGGCGCTGAAGAAGGCCAAGCCGGGCACGCCCGAGTTCCGCGCCGCACTGAAGGACGCCATCGAGACCATGGGCCAGACCATCTTCTCGCACGGCATCATGAACTGGACCAAGGACGACCACTGGGGCTACACCAACAAGACCGGTGTGATGCTGAAGGTGGTCAATGGCGACTGGGCCTACGAGGACTGATCGCTAATTTCCAAAGGGCGCGGCCATCGGCTGCGCCCACGCCGCCCCCAGTGCGGCGCTTCTTTCCGGCTTGCCGTGGGGCGGTGCGGGCCTGCCGTGGCCGCGCCACGCCAGCCGTCGCGCAAACGCCCCTTCATTGTTTCAAGCTGTAGGGCTATCCTCCCGCCCCCATGGACCTCTCCATTGCGAGCATCCTGGCGCTCGACGGCGCCACCAACGGCGCCATCTATGCGCTGCTGGCACTGGCCACCGTGCTGGTGTTTGCCGTCACCCGCGTCATCTTCATCCCGCAGGGCGAGTTCGTCGCCTTCGGCGCGCTGACGCTGGCGGTCTTCCAACTCGGGCAGGTGCCCGGCACCGTCTGGTTCCTGCTGGTGCTGGCCGGTGCCGCCGCCATCGGCGTGCTGGTGCAGGGCCTGCGGCAGCGCAGGCCGGGCAAACGCATTGCACTGGAACTGCTGCGCGTGCTGGCCTACCCGGTCGCCATCTCGCTGGTGGCCATCTGGGCCGCGCCGCAGAAGTTTCCGCTGCTGGTGCAGGCGCTGCTGACCCTGGCCCTGGTCACGCCCTTCGGCCCGCTGATCTACCGCCTGGCCTATGAATCGCTGGCCGATGCCACGGTCCTGGTGCTGCTCATCGTCTCGGTGGGCGTGCACTTCGCGCTGACCGGGCTGGGCCTCTTCTTCTTCGGCGCCGAGGGCTTCCGCAACCCCAGCTTCTGGGACGCGCGCTTCAACGTGGGGCCGCTCGCGTTCAGCGGCCAGACGCTGATCATCTTCCTGGCCTCGGTGGCGCTGATCGTCGCGCTGTGGCTGTTCTTCGAGCGCTCGCTGTACGGCAAGGCGCTGCGGGCCACAGCCGTCAACCGGCTGGGCGCGCGGCTGATGGGCATCTCGTCCGATTCGGCGGGCCGCCTCACCTTCACGATGGCGGCCTTCATCGGCGCGCTGTCCGGGCTGCTGATCGGCCCGACCACCACGGTGTTCTACGACTCCGGCTTCCTCATCGGCCTCAAGGGCTTCGTGGCCGCGGTGTTCGCGGGCCTGGCCAGCTACCCGCAGGCGCTGCTGGGCGCGCTGGTGGTGGGCCTCCTGGAAAGCTTCGGCTCCTTCTGGGCCAGTGCGTTCAAGGAGGTGATCGTCTTCAGCTCCATCATCCCGGTGCTGCTCTGGCGCTCGGTCACCGACCCGCACGGCGAGGAGCACTGAGATGGCCTGGCTCCAACGCTTCGGGCTGCCGTTGTTCGCGGCCATCATGCTGCTGCTGCCGGCGCTGCCGCTGCCGGATTTCTGGATCACGCAGCTCAACTACATCGGCCTCTACGCCATCGTCTCGCTGGGCCTGGTGGTGCTCACCGGCGTGGCCGGCCTCACGTCCTTCGGCCAGGCCGCCTTCGTCGGCGTGGGCGCGTACACCGCGGCCTTCCTGGCCACCAAGCTGGGCGTGTCGCCGTGGCTCACGCTCTTCATCGGCGTGGCCTTGAGCGTGCTGGTGGCGCTGGTGCTGGGCGCCATCACGCTGCGCATGTCGGGCCACTACCTGCCGCTGGCCACCATCGCCTGGGGGCTGACCATCTACTACACCATGTCCAACATGGAGTGGCTGGGCAAGTACGACGGCATCCTGGGCGTGCCGCCGATCACTTTGGGCAGCATCAACCTGGGCAGCGGGCGCGGCATCTACGTGCTGATCTGGCTCTTCGCGCTGGCCGGGGCGGTGGCGGTCACCCACCTGCTCGATTCGCGGCCGGGGCGCGCCATCCGCTCGCTGAAGACCGGCACGACGATGGCCGAAGCCATGGGCATCTCCACGCTGCGCTACAAGATCATCGCCTTCGTGCTGGCGGCGGTGCTGGCCTCGATTTCCGGCTGGCTCTTTGCGCATTTCCAGCGCACGGTCAACCCGTCGCCCTTCGGCCTCAACAAGGGCATCGAGTACCTCTTCATGGCGGTGCTGGGCGGCGTGGGCCACGTGTGGGGCGCGTTCGTCGGCGCCGGCGTGGTCAAGCTCATCGAAGACCAGCTGCAGGTGCTGTTGCCCAAGATCATCGGCACCAGCGGCAACTTCGAGATCATCGTCTTCGGCCTGGTGCTGGTGGCGGTGCTGAAGTACGCGCCGAATGGCCTGTGGACCTTCGTGACGGACCGCCTGCCGCGACGGGTGCGGGTGCGCGATTGGGCGGACGCGCCGCGCCTGCCTTCGCGCGACAAGCCCGCGCGCGGCACGCCGTTGCTGGAAGTGGATGCCGTGCGCAAGGAATTCGGCGGCCTGGTGGCGGTGAACGACGTCTCCTTCAGCATGAACGCCGGCGACATCTTCGGCCTCATCGGCCCCAACGGCGCCGGCAAGTCCACCACCTTCAACCTGATCACCGGCGTGCTGGGCCTCACGCGCGGGCAGGTGCGCTTCGCCGGCCAGCGCATCGATGGCCTGCCTTCGCGCGCCATCGCGCGGCGCGGCATGAGCCGCACCTTCCAGCACGTGAAGATGATTCCCGAGATGACGGTGCTGGAGAACGTGGCGCTGGGCGGCTACCTGCGCACCACGTCCGGCGCCGTGCGCGCCATGCTGCGGCTGGACCGCGCGGAAGAGAGGCGGCTCTTCGCCGAGGCCGAGGCGCAACTCAAGCGCATCGGCATGGAAGGCCAGATGCACGAGCTGGCCGGCAACCTGGCGCTGGGGCCGCAGCGCCTGATGGAGATCGCCCGCGCGCTGTGCACCGACCCCGCGCTGCTGCTGCTGGACGAACCGGCCGCCGGCCTGCGCCACAAGGAAAAGCAGGCGCTGGCGGCGGTGCTGCGGCAGCTGAAGGCCGAGGGCCTCAGCATCCTGCTGGTCGAGCACGACATGGATTTCGTGATGGGCCTGGTGGACCGCATCGTGGTGATGGAATTCGGCACGCGCCTGATCGAAGGCACGCCGCAGGAAGTGCAGGCCAGCCCCGCGGTGCGGGCGGCCTACCTGGGCACGGAGCACTGACCATGGGCACCTTGTTGAAGGTCACCGGCCTGCATGCCGGCTACGGTCGTGCCGAAGTCCTGACCGGCCTCGACTTCGAGGTCCAGGCCGGCCAGGTCGTCACCATCATCGGCCCCAACGGCGCAGGAAAGTCCACCACGCTGAATGCGCTGATGGCCGTGCTGCCGTCGCGCGGGCGCATCGTCTTCGATGGTGTCGACCTCGCGGAGCTGACGCTTGAAGAACGCGTCATGTTCGGCCTGGCCCTGGTGCCGGAGAAGCGCGAGCTGTTCGGCACCATGCCGGTGGAAGACAACCTGGTGCTGGGCGGCTACCGCGCCATGAAGCAGCGCGTGCCCGAATGGCGCAGCGAACTGGAGCGGGTGTATGCGCTGTTCCCCCGGCTGAAGGAGCGGCGCACGCAGCTGGCCGGCACCTTGTCCGGCGGCGAACGGCAGATGCTGGCGGTGGGGCGGGCGCTGATGTCGCGCCCCAAGCTGCTGATGCTGGACGAGCCCAGCCTGGGCCTGGCGCCGCTGATCGTGCGCGAGATCTTCCGCATCATCGACCAGCTGCGCGCCCAGGGCACCAGCATCCTGCTGATCGAGCAGAACGCCCGCGCCGCGCTGGAGGTGGCCGACCAGGGCTACGTGCTGGAGACCGGCAGCTTCGCGCTGAGCGGGCCGGCGTCCGACCTGGCCGGCGATCCGCGCGTGATCGACACCTACCTGGGCGCCGCGCGCCAGAAGGCCTGAGCATGGGCGCCGCACTGCGCCGGGCCAAGCCGGCCGAGCCGGTGGCTGCGGCAGGGCCTGAGGGCGAGCGCGTCGGCATGGCACCCGAACTCTCGCTGGGGCCGCTGGCCGGGGTGCTGGGCTACCACATCGCCCAGGCGGCGGTGGCCACGGTGGAGCTGTTCGAGCGCCACATCGGCCAGCGCTTCGAGCTGCGCAAGGTGGAGTTCTCGATCCTGATGCTGCTGCTGCCGAACCCCGCGCTGACGCCCAAAAGGCTCGGCCAGGTGTTGGCGCTGACGCCACCCAACCTCACGCTGCTGCTGGACCGCCTGCAGCAGCGCGGCCTGCTGGTGCGCGAGCGCAGCGAGGTGGACCGCCGCTCGCAGAACATCGTGCTGACGCCCGAAGGCCGCGCGCTGGCGCAGGCGGCGGCCGAGGCCGCCGTGCCGATGGAGGCGGAGTTACACCCGCGACTGACGGCCGCGGAGCGGGCGCTGCTGATCGAACTGTTGCGAAAAGTCAGCGGTCGCTGAGGCCGTGCCGCGCTGTCCGGCGCGCGAGGCACCGAGGCGCGGGCGGCGCAGCAGTTCGCGCTTCTGCAGGATCATCAGTCGGCTGCGGGTGGTCATGGCTTTGCTCCGGCAATGGGGTGGGATGGCGGTGATGGGCAATCGTCGGGCCCACCGGTTGCAATGAGGTTGCGGTGCCGCGGCGTTCCGTTGCGAAAGTCGCAACCCGTGTGAAGCCGGCGGCGGCGCCGTGTTTCTTGTCACGGCCGCTTCACCCAGCTTTACCCTGCTTCACGGCCCACCGGTGAACGGCGCGCAAGCTGGGCTCGTTGTCTGGCCATGGGATCCGGATGTCCCGGGTTCCCAAAGCTACAAGGAGCAGCAAGATGAACAGCAAGACCGTCTTTGCCGGCCTCGCCCTCGCCGGGGCGCTGGCTGCCGCCGCCGCCCCGGCGCATGCCGGCGGCAATGTCCAGTGGTCGGTGACCATCGGCGCGCCGCTGCCGGGGATCGTGGTGCGCGACGCGTACTACCCGTATCAGCACTACCCCCGGCCGCCGGTGGTGGTGGTGCCGCGCCACACCGGCTACTACGGCCAGGGCTACGGGGACCGTGACCACGACGGCATTCCCAACCGCTACGACCGTGTCTACAACCCGCGCTGGGACCGTGATGGCGACGGCATCCCCAACCGCTACGACCGCTCGCCCAACGGGGGGCGGGGCTACTACGACCGCGATGGCGACGGCATTCCCAACCGCTGGGACCGCCACGACCGCAACCCGCGCCGCGGTTAAGGCCGTCGCCGGGGCTTCGGACCGCGGCGGGCGGTCCACCTGACCTGACACCACGGGCGCCTTCGGGCGCCCGTTGCGCTTCCTGCGGCTGCAGCGCCCGGGGGCGGGCCGGCGTTCTGGCCCGCGGCCCGGCGCTCGGGAAAGTCCCAGCCCCGCGGTTCTTGCGCCAGGTCAAGGACCGGGACTAGGATCACCGAATTCATCGACCGACCGGTCGGTCAATCCGATCGAGCTGCCCGCTGCCCCGCCATGACCGTGGACCCGCCGTCCCCCGCTGCCGCGATCGACACGCCCGACGCCGGTCTTCGCGCCAGCCCCGCTGCCGTGTGCCAGGCCATGCAGGAAGGCGACGCCGTGCTGCGGCTGCTGGGCCTGCGCATCGATGCGGTGGGCCTCGGCCGCGCCAGCGTCTCGATGCCGGTGCGGGCGGACATGCTCAACGGCTTCGGCATCTGCCATGGCGGCCTGGTGGCCACCTTGGCCGACACCGCCTTTGCCTACGCCTGCAATGCGCAGGGCGAACTGACGGTGGCCTCCGGCTTCAGCATCGACCTGCTGGCCCCCGCGCACGAAGGCGACGTGCTGAGCGCCGAGGCGCACGAGGTGTCGCGCAGCGGCCGCACCGGCCTGTACGACATCGCCGTGCGCAACCAGCGCGGCGACGTGGTGGCCGCCTTCCGTGGCCGCTCGTACACGATGAAGGGGCGACCGGTGGTCGGCAGCAGTGGATTGAGCCGAAGGAGCGACTGATGCCCGTCAAGCGATCCGAACCCCAGGACCTGGAGCCCATCGAGCGCGCCAGCCGCGACGAGATCGCCGCGCTGCAGCTGATGCGCCTGCAGGCCACGCTGCGCCATGCCTACACCCACGTGGCGCACTACCGCCACGCCTTCGAGGCCGCCGGCGTCCACCCGGACGACTGCCGCTCACTTTCTGATTTGGCGAAGTTTCCCTTCACCACGAAAGCGGACCTGCGCGCCAACTACCCCTTCGGCCTCTTCGCGGTGCCGCGGGAGAAGGTGGCGCGCATCCACGCGTCGTCCGGCACCACCGGCAAGCCCACGGTGGTGGGCTACACGCAGGCCGACATCGACACCTGGGCCCACCTGATGGCGCGGTCCATCCGCGCATCCGGCGGCCGGCCCGGCGACCTGGTGCACGTGGCCTACGGCTACGGCCTCTTCACCGGCGGCCTGGGCGCGCATTACGGTGCCGAGCGGCTGGGCTGCACCGTGATCCCGATGTCCGGCGGCCAGACCGAGAAGCAGGTGCAGCTGATCAACGACTTCAAGCCGGACATCATCATGGTCACCCCCAGCTACATGCAGGTGATCATCGAGGAGTTCAAACGCCAGGGCCTGGACCCGCGCCGGATGTCGGTGCAGGTGGGCATCTTCGGCGCCGAGCCCTGGACCGAGGCCATGCGGGCGGAGATCGAAGCCGGCGCCGGCATCGACGCGGTGGACATCTACGGCCTGTCGGAAGTGATGGGCCCGGGCGTCGCCAACGAGTGCATCGAGAGCAAGGACGGCCCGGTCGTCTGGGAAGACCACTTCTACCCGGAGATCATCGATCCCGACACCGGCGAGGTGCTGCCCGACGGCGCGGAAGGCGAGCTGGTCTTCACCACGCTCACCAAGGAGGCGCTGCCCGTCATCCGCTACCGCACGCGCGACCTGACGCGTCTTTTGCCGCCTACCGCGCGCAGCATGCGGCGCATCGGCAAGCTGGTGGGCCGCAGCGACGACATGCTGATCATCCGCGGCGTGAACCTGTTCCCGACCCAGGTCGAGGAACTGGTGCTGCAGCACGGCCAGCTGGCCGGCCAGTACCAGCTGGTGGTGACGCGCGAATCGCTGCTGGACGAGCTGACCGTGCGCTGCGAAGTGATGCCCGAGCACCGCGGCGCCGACCGCGACGCCATCGCCGCGGCGCTGGAGCAGCGGGTGAAGGCGATGACCGGCGTCAGCGCGCGCATCGAGGTCGGGCTGCCGGATTCGATCGAGCGGACCCTCGTCGGCAAGGCGAGGCGGGTCATTGACAAGCGTTCAAAGTAAGCGGCAATCATGAAACCCCCACGCTCACTCCGTTCGCTGCCCCCGGGCATCCGAAGGATCCCTTGCGGAATCCTCGGGGCGCGTCAATGCCTTCGGGCGGCCTGGCGACACTGATATGTACACCCAATCCATGGACACCGCGCCGCCCGAGGCGCGCCAGCCGCTGCAGAGCGCCGAGCAGGCCGTGCTGGAACAGCGCTTCGAGGCCCGCATCGACGAGGGCGCCTTCATCGAGCCGAAAGACTGGATGCCGGCGCACTACCGCAAGACGCTGCTGCGGCAGATCAGCCAGCATG
>CBIHPZ010000106.1:0-9312 GCA_966211865.1 uncultured Aquabacterium sp. | reverse complement strand
CTTCCAGATAGAACGCCTTGCTGGCGGCGTAGTCGCTGACGCCGAATTTCACGTGATCGAACATTCAGTGCTCCGAAAGGCTGCTTTGCGACATGGCTTGCTGCGCTGGTGCACGCCGGTCAGTCATTGCCGGAAGTGGCTCCCTCGCCCTTTGAAACCTCGGCAGCGGGACGGCCGTCGCGGCTGGACTTCGCGTTGAAGACCGTGCCCGCGAACATCAGCATGAACACCAGCGGCACGGCAAGCCAGATGGGTATGTAGAAGCCGCGCCTCTCTTCGTACACCAGTTGTGGTTCCTTGAATGTGTACACGGTGGGGTTGGCGGGGTCGTAATAGATCTTGACGGGATCGCCTACCCTGGCCTTGGTGCAATCCAGGAGATTCATCGGCGCCCGCCCTGCCTGGGTGCGTCCGTCGACCACGAACTTGTAGTAGACCGCGCCGTGATTTGCGCAGTCGCGAGAGATGACCTGGCCGGTGGTGATCTGATGGCGTGCCGCGAGGTCGCGAAGCGGAAGGGCTTCGTTGTAGCACCCGGCCAACGCGAGGGACGCGATGATGACGGCGGTGGATCGCATGGATGTTCGGTTGGCTGGGTGCTGCATGGCTCCAGCGCAGCTTACTGGTGATTCTGGGATGCCCGCGCACTGCTGCCGTTAGGTGCTGCCATGCCGATGCGCGAGGGCAAGCAGGCGGCGCGTGCGATGGCGAAAAGCCGGTGAAAGGTGCAACGAAGCACCACGTGCCCCCGGGTGCGCCCGCATCGCCTTGCAGCGGTCCTTACGTTAAGCAAACCTCCCCGTCGTGATGCAGCGCAGCATCGAAGCATGCCGGATTTCGAGCACTCGACCCTCTGGCGGATCAGCAGTTTCGACGAGATGCGTGAGCGTGATGGCGAAGCGCCCACGCTGCTGCCCACGACGCTGCTGTCCGACCTCAACCAGTTGCAAAGGGACCCCAGCAACGACGACGTGCTGGAGGTCATCGCAGCGTGCCTGCGCCACCGTGAATCGGCGCTGCTGTACCTGGGCATCGGCTCCTACGTGTGGCCGGTGACGCTGTTCCCCGCGCAGTGGCTCTACCACTCACCCAAGGAGCCCACCGCCTTTGGCGGTTATGAAATGTTGGCCCAGCTGCGCCTGCTGAGCGCGGAGCGCCCCGGCGTGCGGCCCCCCGGCCACTGGATGTTCGAGCGCGTGGCCGCCATCGAAAGCTACCGGCCGCTGCGTTCGCTGCTGTGGCACCTGGCGCTGCACGGGCCGCGCCGCACGCTGCTGACCGAGATCGGCGGCCGTGCCGCCTACCGCATGACCAGCGGCGGTGCCGACCGGCCCCTGGCCGGTGGTCCGGTGGCCTCGGCCATGCTGCGGCTGCGGGTGGAAGCCACCTCGCTGCGCGAGCTGGCGCAGTGGCCCGGCATGTCGCTGGAACGCGCCAGCCGGCTGTTGAACGCGCTGTACCTGACCGGCGGCCTGATGGTGACGCGCAGCCACCCCGCGGCCCGCGACGAGCCGGTGGCCGCGCTGGCGGCGGCGGGGCGCCGGCACTGACGGGCCCCCAGGCGCCCTGTCCCAACGGCCTGCTCAGGCCGGCAGGCCGGCGCGTCCCAGCGCCTCGGCAAAGCGACTGCGGTTGCGTGCATCGGCGCCTCCGCCGGCCAGGTAGCTGCGCTGGGTGAGCCCCGGCTGCACGCGCAGCAGTTCATGCAGGCTGGCGCGTGCGTCGTCCATCTGGCCCAGTTCGGCCTGCGCGATGGTCAGCGCGCGCCAGCCGTGCGCGTGCTCGCGGTTCAGCCGCAGCGACCGGCGCGCCAGCGCGATGGCATGCGCCTGGTGGCCGGCCGCCAGGTGCAGGTAGGCGCCGATGCTGTCGTACATGTAGCAGGCGGGGTCCAGCGGCGACGTGGCGGTGGCGGCCCCGAAGGCGCTGATGCCTTCCTCCGGCCGTCCCAGCAGGCCCAGCGTCATGCCCTGGAACAGGTGGCCCAGGCTCTCGTTGGGGTTGAGCGCCACGGCCTGCTGCAGCGCCGCGGCGGCCGCGTCCCGGTCGCCCGTCAGCACGCAGTGGACGAAGCCTTGCATCGCGAGCGCGAAGCTGTTGTCCGGCTCCGTGTCCAGCGCGCGGGCGATGCAGTCCAGCGCGGCGCGCGCCTCGGCCTGGCGGTCGGCGGTGAGGCCCTGCACGGCGCGCAGCGCGTACCACTTGGCCTGCCAGACCAGGGGCTCGACGCAGCGCGGGTGCTGGTGCACCAGGTGGTCCAGCACGTCGAAGCTGGCGGCGAAGTCGTGCCGCGACGAGCGGTGCAGGAGCTGGATGCCGCCCAGCAGCAGCGCGAAGCTCTGCAGCGTGGGCAGCGGGCGCGTCAGCACGGCCTGGGCCGCGTGGTCCAGCAGCGCGTCGTGCACCTGCTGCGCCAGGGCGGCCACCGGCTCGCTGTCCAGCTCCAGCAGGTCGGCCAGCGTGGCGGTGAGGCGTCCGGTGCGCACCACGCTGTCCTCGGCCAGGTCGCGCAGTTCGTAGCGGATGGTCAGGCGGCCGGCGGACTCGGCGAACTCGCCGGTCAGCACGTGGCTGGCGCCCAGGTGCTGCTGCAGTTCGGCCGCGGTGCTGGCGCGGCCGCGCAGCGCCTGCGTGCTCAGCCGGTTGATGACGCGCACGTGGCGCGCGCGGCTCAGCCGGGCGATGACGCCGCTGGCGATGAGGTCACCGATGGCCAGGCGTTCGTGCGCGCGGTCGGCGCCGGAATCGAAGGGCACGACGGCGATGGCGGCGCGCAGTTCGGCGCTGCGCTGGGGCGCGACGGCGCGCTGCGGCTCGCCGCCGTGTCCTATCACGCGATAGACGCGGCTGAGGCCGTCCGCCGTGGCGTCGGGCAGGCCGGCCGGGGCGGGGTCGGCCTCGCCCAGGTCTTCCAGCGTGGCGTCCAGGCCTTCGGCCAGGCTCTCGCGCGCGGCGGCCGACAGCACGGTGCCGCCCGCGCCGGCACGGGCATTCAGCCAGGCCAGGCGCTGCAGGGTGGCATCGGGCGGCACCGCGGCGGCCGGGCCGGTGGGCGCGGCGTGGATGGCAGCACGCAGCTGCAGGGGCGGCAGCGCGGGCTGCTCGGTGTTGGCCAGGTCCATCAGCCGGTGCAGGTCGGCCGCGGCCTGCAGCGCCCGCCGGGCATGGTGGAACGACAGCACGACGGCGGCGTCACGCGCGGTCAGCAGCCGGCCCTGGTGCGGCGCGATGGCCTGGCGTGCGCGGTGCACGAAGCGCTGCCAGCGGCGCGTGGTGGTGCCGGCGTGGTCCGGGGCCGCCAGCCCTGCCGAGCCGGCCAATTCGACGACCAGGAAGACGCCGTGCTGGCTGGCTCGGGCCGGTGCGCCGGTTGCGTGCGCCGGCACGCTGCTGCTCTCGCTGTCTGACACTGCCTTGCTGCCCTCGCCGTCGCCGATCCATGTCCCTGTGGGCGGGATTGTGACGAGGGAGTTCGCCGGCGCACAAGCGTGCGCGACTCAGGCGGATTGCGGTGTTCTGTTCGGCGGGCCTACCAGCCGTCGATGAACCGGCGGCCGGCCTCGCGCGGCTGGGCCGCGGCGCTGGCCAGGCCGCGCAGCAGCCAGTCGCGGGTTTCGGCGGGGTCGATCACGGCGTCGATCTCCAGCGTGGCCGCCATGTTGAGGGCCGAGCCGTTGGCGTACTGCTGGGCCACCAGCCGGTCGTACAGCGCCTGGCGCTCGGACCCCTCGGCGGCGGCTTCCAGCTCCTTGCGGAACCCCAGGCGCACCGCGCCTTCGAGGCCCATGGCGCCGAATTCGGCACTGGGCCAGGCGATGGTGAAGACCGGCGCGTCGAAGCCGCCGAAGGCCATGGCCTGCGCGCCCAGGCCGTAGCCCTTGCGCACCACCACGGTGAAGCAGGGCACGGTGAGGCGCGCGGCGGCCAGGAACATGCGGCAGGCGTGGCGCACGTGGCCGCGGCGTTCGATCTCGGGGCCGACCATGAAGCCCGGCGTGTCGCACACCGACAGCAGGGGCAGGCCGTGCGCCTCGCACAGCTGCAGGAAGCGCGCGGCCTTGGCGGCGCCGTCGGCGTCGATGGCGCCGCCCAGGTGGCGCGGGTCGTTGGCGATCACGCCCAGCGGCCGGCCGCCGATGCGCGCCAGCGCCGTGACCATGCCGCGGCCGAAGCCGCCGCGCAGTTCCAGCACCGAATCGCTATCGCACAAAGTGCGCAGCAGGGCGTGCATGTCGTAGGCGCGCAGGCGGTTTTCCGGCACGGCCTGGCGCAGCAGCAACGGGCTGGCATGGGCCGATGCCGGATCCAGCACGCCCTGGAAGTAGCCCAGGTAGCGGCGCGCGGCGGCCACCGCGGCGGCTTCGTCGTTCACCAGCAGGTCCACCGCGCCGGCGGCATGCAGGTCCGCCGCGGGGCCGATCTGCTCGGGGCGGAAGCTGCCCAGTCCGCCGCCTTCGATCATGGCCGGGCCGCCCATGCCGATGTTGGCCTGCCGGGTGGCGATGATGGTGTCGCTGCAGCCCAGCAGCGCCGCATTGCCGGCGAAGCAGCGGCCATGCGCGATGCCCAGCACCGGCACCCGGCCCGACAGCGCCGCGTACTGGCTGAAGGTGTGGTTGTTGAGGCCGGCGACGATGGGCATGTCCACGTCGCCGGGCCGGCCGCCGCCGCCTTCGGCGAACAGCACCATGGGCAGCTTCAGGTCGTGCGCCAGGCCCAGCAGGCGGTCCTTCTTGGCATGGTTGCGCAGGCCCTGGGTGCCGGCCAGCACGGTGTAGTCGTAGGCCATCACGGCGCAGCGCGCGGCCTGGGCGCCAAAGTGAGCGGCATTGACGGTGCCGATGCCCGACACCAGGCCGTCGGCCGGCGTCTGGCGTTCCAGCTCTTCCACCGGGCGGCGGCGGGTCTGGGCGGCGATGGCGAAGGCGCCGTATTCGCTGAAGGAGCCTTCGTCGCAGAGGTCGGCGATGTTCTCGCGCGCGCTGCGGCCGCCGGCGGCGTGGCGGCGCGCCATGGCCTCGGGGCGGGCCGCGTCCAGGGTCAGCGCGCGGCGCGCCAGCAGGCGCTGCAGGTCGGGGCGGATGGGCGCCTCGGCCTCGGCGGCGGGGGCGCCGTGGGTGCCGTCCTCGGAGGGGGCGGCGGGCGTCCAGCGCAGCAGGGCCTGCTGTTCGTCGACGAGGTCGCCGGCCGCGACCAGCAGTTCGTCGATGCGGCCGGCGGCGGGCAGGCCCAGGCCGTGCTGCATCTTCATGGCTTCCAGCACCAGCACGTCGCGGCCGGCGGCGCGGGCGTCGCCCGGGGCGGCATCGAGCTGCACGATGCGGCCGGGCATGGGGGAGCGCAGGGTGCGCGGGCCGGCGTGGTCGGTGCTGTCGGGGCCTCCGGCGAGATCGGCTGGATCGGCTGGATCGGCCGGATCGGCGCGGCGGGCGCTGAGGGCGCCGTCTGTGCCGTGGGCCTGCGCTTCGGCCTGGCGTTCGAAGTGAGCGGCCATGCCGGCCAGCCACCCGTCCAGCCAGCGCGTGTGCAGCGTGCCGTCCTGCCCCAGCGAGGGCAGCGCCGGCTCCTCGGCCAGGCGGCGCAGCAGGTCCAGGTTGGTGGCCAGGCCGTCGATGCGGCATTCGCCCAGCGCCTGGTGTGAGCGTCGCAAGGCATCCTGCAGCGCCGTGCCCGGGTGGTGCACCACCAGCTTGGCCAGCAGGCTGTCGTAATGCGGCGACGGGGCCAGGCCGGCGCGGGCGTGGCCGTCGATGCGGATGCCGGGGCCTTGCGGCCACTCCACCGCGGTGATGCGGCCCTGCGTGGGCCGGGCGCGGCCTTGCGCGTCCAGCGCCTCGGCATTGATGCGCCACTGGATGGCCACGCCGCGCGCGGCGGGCGGGTGGCGCGGGTCCAGGCCCAGGGCGGCCAGCGTGGCGCCGGCGGCCACGGCGATCTGGGCCTGCACCAGGTCCAGGCCGGTGACGGCCTCGGTCACGGTGTGCTCCACCTGCAGGCGCGGATTCGCCTCGATGAAGGCGAAGGGCAGGGCGCCGGGGCCGCGTGCGTCCACCAGGAATTCAACGGTGCCCAGGCTGCGGTACGCGGTGGCGCGGGCCAGGCGCAGCGCGGCGTCGTGCAGGGCCGCGCGCAAGGCGGGCGCCAGGGCCGGTGCGGGGGCGATCTCCACCAGCTTCTGGAAGCGGCGCTGCAGGGTGCAGTCGCGGTCGCCCAGCACCATCACGTCCTGGCCGTCGCCCAGCAGCTGCACCTCGATGTGGCGGGCGCGCGGCAGCAGGCGTTCGGCGTACAGCGTGCCGACACCGAAAGCGGCTTCGGCCTCCATGCGGCAGCGCTGCCAGGCCTCGGGCAGCTGCGCGGCGTCGGTCACCACGCGCATGCCGCGGCCACCGCCACCGGCCACGGCCTTGAGCACGATGCCGGCTTCGGCGTCCGCCCCGCGCTGCTCGGCCAGGAAGGCCTGCGCCGCGGCCAGGTCCAGCGCGGCGGTGCCGGGCAGCAGCGGCACGCCCAGTTCGGCGGCCAGCGCGCGGGCGCGGGCCTTGTCGCCGAAGAGCGCCAGCTGCGCCGGCGTCGGGCCGATGAAGTGGATGCCAGCGCCGGCGCAGGCCTCGGCCGCATCGGCGCGTTCGCTGAGGAAGCCGTAGCCGGGGTGCAGCGCGTCACAGCCGCGCCGGCGGGCGATGGCGATGAGCGCCGCGACGTCGAGGTAGGCCGCGGGCCCGGTGCCGTCCAGCGCCACCGCTTCACCTGCCAGCCGCGTGTGCGGCGCGCCGGCGTCGTCGGCGGCAAACACCGCGACGGTGGCGATGCCGAGTTCGTGCGCGGCGCGGATCAGGCGCAGCGCGATCTCGCCGCGGTTGGCGACCAGGAGCTTCTTGAACATGGTGCGCGGGTTCTACCAGCCGGCCGGCGCAAGGCCTGCCGCGCGCGCGACAGTGCTGAAGGGGTCACGGCGCCGGCGATGGGGGCGCTGGGGTGCCGCGCGCGACAGCGGGGGCGCCTGCCGACGCTGAGAAGTCGTCTGGATGGCCTTCAGAGGCCCCGGGCTGGTCAGGGCGCGGTGCTTCTCGCTGGCCAGGGCACGTCGGCCAGGTGGACCAGCTCCTCCCCGGGCCGGGCGGGCAGGCCGGGCTTCAGGTCCAGCTCGTCGAGCTTGCGCCGGAAGCCCGAGGCGGCGAGCTCGCGATAGCCCTCGGCCCAGCGCATGAGCGCCTGGGCGAAGCGGTGGCGCTCGGGCGATGCGGGCAGCGCGGTGCGGCTCCAGGCGGACGTGGGGCCGCTGTCGACGCCAAAGACCTGGTGCAGCCAGTCGGCCCGGGTCACCCGCAAATAGCCGTTGGGGCGGTCCGCGAAGTACCAGACGGTGAGGAGCGCCGGCCCAGCGTACGAGGCGCCCAGGCGTTGCAGGCTGACCAGGGCTTCATCGCCCGCCGTTTGGCCGCCGAATGGGATGGCAGCTTGGCTCCATGTCCTCATGCATTCGCTGCGCAGCGCAGCGGCGGGCGAGGCGTGGTGCATCAATGCAGAGGGATCGCCTGCTTGGCAGTGTTCGATGTCGGTCCATCGCCCGATCGAGGTGCCACGCCGGGTGAAGCTGAAGATCAGCATCGACTGAAGCTGTGCGCCGGCAAATTTGCCGAGCCGCAGCGTCGTGAAATCGGCGTTGCCGCCCGCCGCAGGATGGTCAATCGCTGCCAGCACCACCCATTCGCCAGCCGGCAGCACCAGCTGCTTGCGCGCGCCGAGCCAGCCCACGGTGACGACGCCGGGGCCGTTGAAGCGGTCGCCCAGCTGGAAGGTGATGGCGCCGCTGGTGCTGGCTTCGCTGAAGTGGCGCAGCGGCGCTTCGGCCGTGGCGCGCGGGCCGGGTGCCGTCGATGCCGGGCCAGGAGCGGCGGTGGCTGCCGTGCTTGCCGAGGCTGCAGGGGTGGTCCCCGTGGCGGTCGCGGACTGGCCCGGCCTTCCCATCGCCAGCCGCGCCAGCGTCGCAAAGTGGCCGCTCGGATAAGCCGCCAGGTACGCGGCATAGGCCTCGGCGGTGCCCAGGCGTTCGGTCGAGCGCCAGAACTCCAGCTCGGCCGCGCTGGGGGCTGGCGCCTGGGCGGCCGTGGCCTGCGCCTGGGCCGCGGGTGCCGGCATGCCCAGCCCGGCCAGCAGGGCCAGGGCCAAGGCGGTGGGGCCCAGTGCCTGCAGCGGTCGGTTCGGTCGGGCAGCGGGCATCGGACGCACTCGGTGGACGAAGGTTGGGGATTTTCGGCGTGGCGCACCGCCGCTTGAGCGAATGGCAGCGGGGTATGCCGATTGCCAAGCCGACGCATGCCTGCCCGAGTGCCCGCCTGATGGACATCGAACACCTGAACCTGGACGCCAACGGCCAGCGCTTCCACCTGGCCGCGGCCGGCCCGAAGGATGGCCCGCTGCTGATGCTGCTGCACGGTTTTCCGGAGACCTCGCACGGCTGGCGCCACCAGCTGGCGCCGCTGGCGGCGGCCGGCTTTCGCGTGGTGGCGCCGGACCAGCGCGGCTACGGGCGGTCCAGCAAGCCGGCGGGCGTGCGCGCCTATGCGCTGGACGTGCTGGCGGCCGACATCGTGGCGCTGGCCACGGCGCTGGGCCGGCCGCGCGTGCAGCTGGTGGGCCACGACTGGGGCGGGCTGGTGGCCTGGCAGCTGCTGACCGAACAGCCCGAGTTCGTCGAGCGTGCGGTGATCCTGAACGCACCGCACCCCGCCACGCTGCTGCCGCACCTGGCCCGGCGGCCCTGGCAGGCCGTGCGCAGCGCCTACGTCGGCGCCTTCCAGCTGCCCTGGCTGGCGGAGGCGGCGCTGCGCGCCAACGACCATGCGCTGCTGGTGCTGGCGCTGAAAAGCAGCAGCCGGCCCGGCACGTTCACCGAGGAAGACCTGCGCGTGTACCGCGAGGCCTGGGCCATGGACGGCGCGCTGACCGGCATGCTGAACTGGTACCGCGCGCTGCCGCTGGCGCCGTCGCTGGGTGACCGCCGCGTGGCCGCGCCGGTGCAGGTGCTGTGGGGCGACCGCGACCCCGCGCTGGACGCCGACCTGGCCGACGTGGCGATGGGCCGTTGCGACCAGGGCCGCGTCGTCCACCTGCGCGACGCCGGCCACTGGCTGCAGCATGAGGAACCGGCCCGGGTCAACGAGCTGATCCTGCGCTTCCTGCGCTGAAGCCGGCGGTCGTCGGCGGTCACGGGTCAGGCGCCTGGCGCCGCCGTGGCGGGGCGTTGGCCCGGCGAGCGCTGCCCCTGGGCGCGGTACGCCGATTGCCGCAGCAGCGCCATCCCACCAA
>CBIHPZ010000105.1:0-9318 GCA_966211865.1 uncultured Aquabacterium sp. | reverse complement strand
GAAGCGCTGGCGCATGGCCCCGCCGCCGGCACGGTGTGGGTGGATGCGGCCTTGCTCGACCAACTGGCCCTGAAGCCGGGCGACCCGCTGATGCTGGGCGACCAGCGCTTCACCATCGCCCGCGTCATCACGCTGGAGCCCGACCGCGGCGCCGGCTTCATGAGCTTCGCGCCGAGGGTCATGCTGCATGCCGCCGACCTCGCCTCCACCGGCCTGGTGCAACCGGCCAGCCGCGTCACTTACCGGTTAGCGGTGGCCGCGCCCGAAGGCCGCGCGGCGCAGGTGACGCAGTTCGTGCAGTGGGCCGAGGCGCACATCAAGGCCGGGAAGCTGCGCGGCCTGCGCATCGAATCGCTGGAATCGGGCCGGCCCGAGATGCGGCAGACCCTGGACCGCGCGCAGCGCTTCCTGAACCTGGTGGCGCTGCTGGCGGCGCTGCTGTCGGCGGTGGCGGTGGCCATTGCGGCGCGCGACTTCGCGCAGCGCCACCTGGACGACTGCGCGATGCTGCGCGTGCTGGGCGCGCCGCAGCGGGCCATTGCCGGTGCCTATGCGCTGGAGTTCGGCGCGGTGGGCCTCATCGCCAGCGCTGCCGGCGTGCTGCTGGGCTTTGCGGTGCACTTCGTCTTCGTGCGCCTGCTGGCGGGGCTGCTGGATGCCTCGCTGCCGACCGCCGGCCTGTCCCCGGCGCTGTTCGGCCTGGGCGTGGGCCTGACCCTGCTGGCCGCCTTCGGCCTGCCGCCGGTGCTTCAGCTGTCGCGCGTGCCGCCGCTGCGCGTCATCCGGCGCGACGTGGGCGGGCTCAAGGCGGCTTCGGCGGGCGTGCTGCTGGCGGGCACCGCGGGTTTCGCGGCGCTGCTGGTGGCGGCCTCGTCGGACGTGAAGCTGGGGCTGATCGCGGTCGGGGGCTTCGCGGCGGCCATCCTGCTGTTCGCCCTCCTGGCCTGGTGTGCCGTGGCCTTGCTGAAGCGCGCGGTGCCTGAATCGCGCGCGCCGCGCTGGCTGGTGCTGGCCACGCGCCAACTCGCCGCGCGGCCGGCGTTCGCGGTGCTGCAGGTGTCCGCCTTGTCGGTGGGCCTCCTGGCGCTGGTGCTGCTGGTGCTGCTGCGCACCGACCTGATCAGCGCCTGGCGCCAGGCCACGCCGAAGGATGCGCCCAACCGCTTCGTCATCAACCTGCAGCCCGAGCAGGGCGAGGCCTTCCAGGCCGCCCTGAAGGCCGCTGGCGTTGCGCGTTATGACTGGTTCCCGATGATCCGCGGCCGGCTGACCGCGATCAACGGCCGCGAGGTGACGCCGGCGCAGTACACCGAAGACCGCGCCCAGCGCCTGGTGGAGCGCGAGTTCAACCTGAGCCACGCCGACGCCATGCCCGGCCACAACAGCATCAGCGCCGGCAAGTGGACCCCCGACGAGCCCGATGCCCTGAGCGTGGAGGAGGGCCTGGCGCAGACCCTGGGCCTGAAGCTGGGCGACCGCCTGCGCTTCGACATCGGCGGCATGCCGAAGGAAGGCCGCATCACCAGCCTGCGCAAGGTGGACTGGCAGTCGATGCGGGTCAACTTCTTCGTGATGTTCCCGGTGGCGAAGCTGGACGACGTGCCGGCGAGCTACATCAGCGCCTTCCGCGCGCCGGACAAGCCGGGTTTCGACAGCGCGCTGACGCGGCAGTTTCCCAACATCACCAACGTCGACGTCTCGGTCTCGCTGGCGCAGGTGCAGCGGGTGCTGGACCAGGTGATCCGCGCGGTGGAGTTTCTCTTCGGCTTCACGCTCGCCGCGGGGCTGGTGGTGCTGTTCGCGGCCGTGGCGGCGACGCGGGAAAGCCGGTCGCGCGAATACGCGGTGATGCGCGCGGTGGGCGCGGGCTCTTCCCTGCTCAAGCGCATGCAGCGGGCCGAGCTGCTGGGCGTGGGCGCGCTGGCCGGCCTGCTGGCCTCGCTGGCCGCGGTGGCGGTGGGCGGGGTGATGGCACGCCAGGTCTTCGAGTTCAGCTGGGCGCCTTCGCCCTGGGTGCCGCTGGCCAGCACCGCCATCGGTGCCGTGCTGGCGCTGGTGGCCGGCTGGTGGGGCCTGCGCGAGGTGCTGCGCCGGCCGGTGATGGAAACCCTGCGCAAGGCCCCCGAATGAGGCCGGCGGCACTGCTGCCCAGCGCGGGGGGCCTGCGCCAGCGCTTCCTGGCCTGCCTGGCTGGCCTGGCCGGCCCCGCGCTGGCGGCCGGCGGGCACCACACGGTCGACGACGCGGCCCTGGCCGCACCCGGCACCTGCGACATCGAGTCCTGGGCCGAGCGCGCGCCGGGCGGCGTCCGCCAGCTGCTGCACGCGGGCACCGCCTGCCGCGTCGGCGCGGTGGAACTGGGGCTGAACCTCGACCGCAGCCGCAACCGGAGCGCCGGGCCCGGGCACACCACCGGCGCGGGCCTGCAGCTGAAGTGGGCGACGCCGCTAACGGATGAATGGAGCGTCGGCGCGGTGGTGTCGGCCGGCTGGCAGCGGCCGGGTCCGGCCTGGGCCGGCAGCGCGCTGCTGCTGCCGCTCACCTGGCAGCCCACCGCGCAGTGGGCGCTGCACGCCAACCTGGGACGCGACTTCCGCGCCCGCGCGCCCGACGCCACGCGCCACGGCCTGGCGGTCGAATGGACACCACTGCCCGGCTGGCAGCTGCTGGCCGAACGATTCCATGACGGCGAGGCCGCGCAGCGCCGCTTCGCGCTGCGCTGGCTGGCCGGTCCGTCCTGGTCGGTGGACCTGGGGCAGGCGCGGGTGTTGGGCGCCGGCTCGCCCGGCACCTGGACGATGGGCGCCAACTGGTCGCTTGAACGCTGAGACTCAGGCGGCGGTCTTGAGCCTTGGCAATCTCACCTGAACCCGCAGGCCGGGATTCGGCTCGCCCGGTTGGTGGTCGGCCAGGGCGATGTGGCCGTGCAGCGATTCCACGATGGCATGGCAGATGGCCAGCCCCAGGCCCGAGCCAGTGGCTTGGCCACGCGGCGCGCTGGCGGTGGAGAAAGGCTCGAACGCGTGTTCGCGCACGCTGTCGGCAATGCCGGGGCCGCTGTCCCAGCATTCCAGCAGCAGGTGCTCGGCGGTCTGGCCGATGGCGATGCCCAGCAGGCCCTCGGCCGGCGTGTGGCGGATGGCGTTGTGCAGCAGGTTGCTGACCAGCTCGCCCAGCATCCACGGGTGCGCCGCCACCTGTGGCGCGCCGCCGGGCGCGGCCTGCAGTTCGAACTGAAGGTTCTTTTCCGAGATGAGCGGCGACAGCTCCACGGCCACCTGCTGGGCCACGTCGTGAAGGTTGCAAGGCTCCACGTCGCCACGCTGGCGCAGTTGCTCCACCTTGGCGAGCGACAGCATGTGGTTCGAGAGGCTGGTCGCGCGCTTCACGGTGCCGAGCATTTCATGCATTAGCACCTGGGGTGGCACGTCACCGGTCAGGCCTGATTGCAGCTGCGTGTTCAGCACCGCCAGCGGCGTGCGCAGCTGGTGCGCCGCGTCGGCGACGAAGCGCTGCTGCTGCCCCAGCAGGCCGCGCAGCCGCTGCATCAGCTGGTTCAAGGAATCGACCACCGGCCGCAGTTCGGATGGCGCGCCGCTGGCGGCCACCGACGACAGGTCGGAGCCTTCGCGCGCATCCAGTTCGCGGCGCAGCGACTGCAGCGGCGCCAGCGCACGGTTGACCACGAAGATGGTGGCCGCGACCACGCAGGCGATGAGCAGGGACTGGATCGCCAGCGTGCGCCACAGGATGCCCTGCGCCAGCTGGCGGCGGTTGGCCATGGGCTCGGCCACCTGGATCTGCACCAGGCCCGAGCGGTCGTGGCCGTCCACCGGCTGCTGCAGCACCACCATGCGCATCGGCTCTTCCTGCACCTGGGTGTCGTAGACGCTGACGAGTCCGCCGTACACGGACGGCTTCACGGGCGGTGAGTCGATGCGTGGCAGCCGCTCGTCGCCGCCAAGCAGCTCCCCGTCCAGGCCGCTGACGCGGTAGGACATGGCGGTGCCGGCGCCCGCATGGTGCAGCTCCAGCACCGCGTACGGTACCGTCAGTTCCAGCTTGCCACGCTCCAGGCGCAGCATGTCGCCAATCGAATGCGCTGCGGCGACCAGCTGCCGGTCGTACGCGGTGTGGGCCGCGTCCAGCGCGCTGCGGTAGAGGCTCACGGTGTCGACCGCGACGAAGCCGATGATGGGAACCAGGATGCCGGCCAGCAGCTGCGTGCGCAGCGAGAGATGCCGCCGCGGCGACAAGGTGGGAGCCGGTGCGTTCGCCTGCACTCAGGCTCCTGACGTGGGGCTGGTCCTCTCGCGCAGCAGGTAGCCCACGCCGCGCAAGGTCATCACCTCGGCATTCGATACGCCCAGCTTCTTGCGCAGCCGGTGCACCACCACGTCCAGCGCATCCACCTGCGCGGATTCATCGTCGTTGAACACCAGGCGCAGGAGCCGCTCACGCGGCACGGCATGGCCGGGACGGCGCATCAGCGCGCGCAGCAGGGCGTTTTCACGCGGGGTCAGTTCCAGCGGCTCGTCGTCGAGGTAGGGGGCGCCGGCCGCGGTGTCGTAGCGCAGGTCGGCGCAGCGCAGCACGCTTTCCTGGTCGGCCTGGCGGCGTCGGCCGATGGCCTGCAGCCGCGCCACGAGTTCATCCAGGTCGAAGGGCTTGGGCAGGTAGTCATCGGCACCGGCGTTCAGGCCCGCCACGCGGTCGCCCACCGAGCCGCGCGCCGTCAGGATCAGCACCGGCAGCGCATTGCCCTGCGCGCGCAGGCGCTGCAGCACATGCAGGCCGTCGACCACCGGGATGCTGAGGTCCAGGATGGCGGCCTCCAGCCGGTCGTCCTTCATCAGGCGCAGCGCCTCGGCGCCGTCGAAGCATGCGGTGACGTGGTGGCCGCGTTTTTCCAGCGCACGGGACAGCGCGCGCGACATGTCGGGGTCGTCTTCGACAAGCAGCAGTCTCATGGATCGTGGCCCGGCGATCAGGGTGATTGCATGGTGCGGCATGCACGCGCCGCGCCGCAAGGCGGCGGACCCGCATTCCGGCCGCTGCATTTCAGTCGTCTTTCACGTTCGGGCTCGCCGTGAAAGACGATCGAAAGACAGCGGAAACCGGGCTGCAAGACAAGGGGGCCGAATGGGCCTGTGAGCGCTTGTGTCGCAGGGGTGCGATTCCTAGACTGCGTCCCAACGGCTCGACTGGACCCCCATCGAAACCGCACCAAGACCGGAGACAAGACGCATGACATTCCGCATTCGCGTGCTCAGCGGCATCAGCCTGGCCCTGGGCCTGGCCGCCGCGGCGCAGGCCCAGGACAGCTGCCCCAACCGCGGCGACCTCGACACCCCCTATTGCGACGCCAACAAGGACCTGGTGGCCGATGCGCCCACCACCGGCAAGACGAAGACGCCGGGCACCATCGTCTTCACCTTCACGCCGGTGGAAGACCCGGCGGTGTACGAGAAGATCTTCCGCCACTTCACCGAGCACCTGTCCTCGTGCATGGGTCGCCGCGTGGTGTTCTTCCAGGTGCAGAGCAACGCGGCGGAAATCGAGGCCATGCGCGCCGGCCGCTTGCACGTGGGCAGCTTCTCCACCGGCCCCACGTCCTTCGCGGTCAACATCGCCGGCGCGGTGCCCTTCGCGGTGCGCGGCACCGAGAAGGGCTTCATGGGCTATCAGGTCATCACCATCGTGAAGAAGGACAGCCCGTTCCAGAAGCTGTCCGACCTGAAAGGAAAGCGGGTGGCGCACGTTGCGCCGTCTTCGAATTCGGGCCACATGGCGCCGCTGGCGTTGTTCCCGAAGGAAGGCCTCACGCCCGAGCAGGACTACAAGCTGATCTTCTCGGGCAAGCACGACCAGTCGATCCTCGGCGTGCTGAACGGTGACTACGACGCGGCGGCCGTCGCCTCGGACGTCTTCCATCGCATGGCGCAGCGCGGTGCGATCAAGGAAGACCAGTTCCGCGTGATCTACACCAGCTCGAAGTTCCCCAACTCGGCCTTCGCCCACGCGCACGACCTGGACCCTGCCTTCGCGGACCAGATGAAGAAGTGCTTCTTCGACTACCGCTTCACGCCCGAGATGAAGCAGGCCTTCGACGGCGCCGACCGCTTCGTGCCGGCCAGCTACCTGAAGGACTGGGCGGTGGTGCGCGACGTGGCCGCGGCCAGTGGCGAGAAGTTCAACCGCGCGGCTTACGAGCGCACAAAGAAGTAATTCCCAAATGACGCATGCACTTCAATTGCGCGGCCTGGTCAAGGAGTACAGGCCGGGCCAGCCGGTCCTGCGCGGCATCAACCTGGACATCGAAGGCCGCGGCCTCACCGCCATCGTCGGCCCGTCGGGCACGGGCAAGTCCACGCTCATCCGCTGCATCAACCGGCTGGTCGATCCCAGCGCCGGATCGATCTGGCTGCACGGCGGCCACGAACGGGTGGACCTGGCCACGCTGCGCGGCCGCGCGCTGCGCGAAAGCCGCCGCCGCATCGGCATGGTGTTCCAGGAATACAACCTGGTCGAACGCCTCACGGTGATGGAGAACCTGCTGACGGGGCGCCTGGGCTATGTGGGCGCGTGGAATGCGTGGCGGCGCAAGTTTCCGCAGGCCGACCTGGAGCATGCCTTCGAACTGCTGGAGGCGGTCGGCCTGCGGTCTTTCGTCAACCAGCGGGCCGATGCGCTGTCGGGCGGGCAGCGGCAGCGGGTGGGCATCGCCCGTGCGCTGATGCAGCGGCCGCAGGTGCTGCTGGCCGACGAGCCCACCTCGTCGCTGGACCCGAAGACCGCGGTGGAGATCATGACCCTGCTGCGCGAGCAGGGCCTCAAGCGCGGCATTCCGGTCATCGTCAACAGCCACGACGTGGAGCTGGCGAAACGCTTCGCCGACCGGGTGGTGGGCATGTCCGGCGGCAAGGTGGTGTACGACGGTGCACCGGCCGGGCTGAGCGACGCGGTGCTGCGCAGCATCTACGGCGGGGAGGACTGGTTGCAATGAGCACCACTGCCGTCACCCCTTCCGGCGTGGCTGCCACGCCGTTCCAGGCCTCGCGCGCCGCCCGCGTCATCGGCGTCGTTGTCGCGCTGTATGCGTGTTATGCGCTAGCGCAGCTGGACTTTTCATGGGCGCGCTTCGAAGCCGGACTGGGCAATGGCGCGCGCTTCATCGGCCGCATGTTCCCGCCGGACGTCTCGCGGCTGGACGTGCTGTGGACCGGCCTGCGCGAAAGCCTGCAGATCGCCGTGCTGGCCACGGCGCTGGGCGTGCTGTGCGCGCTGCCGGTGGGCATCCTCGCGGCGCGCAACCTCATGCCGGCCTGGTGCACCTGGCCGGCGCGCGGGCTGATCACCATCTGCCGCTCGCTGCACCCGGTCATCGTCTCCATCCTGTTCGTCAAGGCGGTGGGCTTCGGCGCGCTGGCCGGCATCCTGGCGCTGGTGGTGGCGTCGGTGGGCTTCATCGGCAAGCTGTTCGCCGAGGCCACCGAGGAGATCTCGCTGAAGCAGCTGGAAGCGGTGCGCGCCACCGGCGCCTCTTTTCCCAACCTGCTGGTGTACGGCGTGCTGCCGCAGGTGATGTCGCGCTTCGTCGGCTTTGCCACCTACCAGCTGGATTCGAACCTGCGCAATTCCACGATGGTCGGCATCGTCGGAGCGGGCGGCATCGGCGGCGCCCTGTTCTCGGCCTTCCAGCGCTACGACTACGACTTCGTCTTCACGATCCTCGCGTCCATCGTCGCCATCATCGTCGCCGGCGAACTGGCGGCCAACCAGCTGAAGAAGGTGTTCCATGTCTGATTCGAGCGCCTTGCATCCCGCCACCGTCCTCCGGCGGCCCGCCGTGTGGCAGCGCCACACCATGGCCGAGCGCTTGCTGCGTTATGGCGTCTGGCTGCTCGTGGTGGCGGCCATCGTGCAGTCCCTGCGCACGGTGGAGGTCATCCCGGAGTTCCTCATCGACGCGCCGCAGCAGATGCTGGACATGGTGCAGCGCATGTGGCCACCGGATTGGCGGCACTATCCCCGGTCGGTGCACGCCGCGCTGGTGGAAACGCTGCACATCGCCACGCTGGGCACCATCGCCTCGTTGCTGATGGCCGTTCCCTTCGGGTTGCTGGTGGCGGCCAACGTGACGCCCAGCAAGCCGCTGAACCTGCTGGCGCGGGTGGTGCTGGTGACCAGCCGCTCCGTGAACTCGCTGGTGTGGGCGCTGCTGTTCGTCGCGGTGTTCGGACCCGGCGCGCTGGCCGGTGCCATCGCCATCGCGTTCCGCTCGGTGGGCTTCGTCGGCAAGCTGCTGGGGGAGGCGCTGGAGCAGACGCCGCGCGGGCCCATCGAGGCCTTGCAGGCGGCCGGTGCGCCGCGCCTGGCGGTGATCCGCTACGGCTACTGGCCGGCGGTGAAGCCGGCGTTCTGGTCCATCGTGCTGCTGCGCTGGGACATCAACGTGCGTGAATCCGCCGTGCTGGGCCTGGTGGGCGCGGGCGGCATCGGCATGGTGCTGGACACGGCGCTGAACCTCTTCCAGTGGCCGCGCGCGGCGATGGTGATCCTCAGCATCTTCAGTGTGGTGGTGCTGGCCGAGCTGGCCGTGACGCGCCTGCGCAAGCACCTGTTGTAAGCGGCCAAGACACGGGCGGCCGCTCCAGGCCGCCGGCCGAGGCGCGGGCCGGCAGCGCCGTCGTTGGAGACTTCCATGGGCATGTTCTCTTCGGCCGCGCCGTGGGCGCTGGCTGCGGTGCTGGCCTGCGCGCCGCACGTCCTCCAGGCCGCACCGGCGGCCGACGCGGCCGCCGCGCCAACGCTGCACCTCGCCTTCCCCAAGGCCTACAACAAGCTGGAGACCTGGCAGCTCTATGGCGGCTTCGTGCGTCACCTGGCGCAGTGCACGCGCCTGCGCATCGTCAACCAGGACGGCCGTGCGCTGGACGAGAGTGTCGATGCGCTGGACCTGCTGCCCGAGGAGCGCATGCTCGACCTGCTGAAGCAGGGCAAGCTGCAGTTGACCCAGGTGAGCACGGGCCTTGTCCCGGCGGCGATCGACAACGCGAAGGGCGTGCCCTTCGCGGTGCGCGGCGATGGTGCCAGCGGCCGCTTCCACGGCTACCGCGTCAACCTCATCGTGCGCGCCGACAGCCCTTTCAAGGCCCCCGTGGACCTGCAGGGCAAGCGCATCGCGCACACCACCGCCGGCTCCAATTCCGGCAACCTGGCGCCGCGGGCCTACTTTCCGGCGCTGGGCCTGGTGCCCGACAGCAACTACCACGTGGTGTTCTCGCAAGGGCACGAGCGCTCGATCATCGGCACGCA
>CBIHPZ010000104.1:0-9338 GCA_966211865.1 uncultured Aquabacterium sp. | reverse complement strand
AGGTCGGCGCGTTGGCGGCCCGCTGCAAGGCATGCCGCGCGCTGGCCAGTGCCGTCAGCCGTTCCGACAGGTAGGCCGCCAGCCGCGGGTTCTGGCTTTGCACCACGTTGAAGCGGATGTGCAGGTCCACCTCGTCGCGCGGGCTGAAGCTGGCGCCGCGCGCCAGCAGGATGCGGTTGTGCCAGGCGTCCTTCACCAGACCATCGACATCGGTGCCATGCGGCAGCGCGCCCCACAGGAACAGGCCACCTTCCGCCGGGTGTTCCAGCAGGATGCCGGCTGCGCGCAGCTGGCGGGCGCTGGCGTTGCGCGCGGCGGCCAGCTTGCGCTGCAGCCGGTCCAGGTGCTTGCGCCAGCGGCCGGCGGCCAGCAGCTCCAGCAGCACCATCTCGTTCAAGGCCGGCGTGGTCAGCATCGAATAGATCTTTTGCCGCAGCAGCGGCTTCAAGATCGACGGCTCCGCCGCGATGTAGCCGATGCGCAGCGCCGGGCTCAGGGCTTTGCAGAAGCTGCTGTAGTAGATGACGCGCTCCAGCCCGCCCAGCTGCGCCAGGCGCGTGGGGTTGCCGGGGTGGAAATGGCCGTGCACGTCGTCTTCGGCCAGCAGCATGCCGTGCTGGTGCGCGATGACCAGCACCTTGTGCAGGTTGGCCGGCGTGCTGCCCCAGCCGGTGGGGTTGTGCAGCACGCTCTGCACGAACATCAGCCGCGGGCGATGGGTGCGGCAGGCGGTCTCCAGCTCGTCCAGGTCGATGCCATCGTGCCGCCGCGTGATGGGCAGCACCTTCGCACCCAGGTCCTTCAGCCGGCCCACGAGCAGGAAATAGCCAGGATCTTCGACCAGCACCGTGTCGCCGGGCTGGACGAAGGCGCGGCAGATCAGGTCGATGGCGTGGGTGCCGCCGGCGCTCGTGAGCACGCGCCCTGGGTCCACCGCGATGCCTTGGCCGCGCAGCAGGGTGGCGATGCGGTCGCGCAGGTCCGGCAGGCCTTGCGGCGGGCAGCGCGTGGCCATGCCGTGGGCGCTGCGCGACAAGGCACGCGCCACCAGCGAGGCGGGCACGGCGTCGTCCAGCCACTGCGGCGGCAGCGCGCCACTGCTGGCCAGCAGCACGCCGGGGCGCTGGTCGCTGGCCTGCTGCGCCAGCCACACCGGCTCCTGCTGCTCGCCGGCTTCCAGCACCGTGTCTTCCGGCAGTGGTGCGGGCGGCGGGTTGACGAAGAAGCCCGCGGTGGCGCGTGAATCGATCAGCGCCGCGGCCACCAGCCGGTCGTAGGCGGTGACGATGGTGTTGGCGCTGACGCTCAGCTGCTCGGCCAGTTGCCGGATGGACGGCAGCCGCGTGCCCGCGGGCCAGCGGCCGGCCTCGATCAGCCCGCGCAGCTGCGCCTCGACCTGGTCGGCCAGCGGGATCGGCGACGAACGGTCGAGCGAGAACATCAGTGGAACGCGATAACGGCGTCGCGAATCAAGGCTTGAGGAAGGCGAGGGCCAGCACGATGAGGCTGCCGGCCATGATGACATTGAACACGCGGCGCCGGCGCAGGTCCGTCAGCAGGCGGCGGATGGCGACGCCGAACAAGGCCCACACCGACACGCAGGGCATGCCGATGGACACGGTGATGAAGGTGACCAGCAGCGTCCCCGGCAGCACGCCCATGCCGCTCGGCATGAACACCGAGGCGATGGTCACCGACTTGATCCAGCTCTTCGGGTTCACCGCCTGGAAGCCCGCCGCCTGCCAGAAGGACAGCGGCCGCGCGAGCGAGACGTCGTTGATCGCGCTGCCCGCCAGCTTCCACGCCAGCACCAGCAGGTACAGCGCGCCGGCCACGCGCAGCACGCTGTGCAGCGCAGGAAAGGCCGCGAACAGCGAGCCCAGGCCCAGGCAGGTGACGATGGTCTGCACCGTCATGCCGGCGCTAATTCCCAGGATGTGCGGCAGCGTGCGGCGGAAGCCGAAGTTGGCGCCCGAGGTCGTCAGCATCAGGTTGTTCGGGCCGGGGGTGCTCGACATCACGATCGAGTAGGTCACGAGGGGCAGCAGTTCGGTCATGGGCTCATCGTGCGCGGGGACTGCGGTTGTGAACAGGCACAGTCGCGGCCGGTTTTGCGCGCACTGTGTGCATGACCCGATGAGCACAGTTTCAAGCGCGTGATCGGCCGCTACCGTGGCGGCCATGACGAACCTTGCCATCTCCTTCGACGACGTGGCCGCCGCGCGGGAACGCGTTCGCGGCATCGTGCACCGCACGCCGGTGCTGACCTCGCGCACGGCCGACGCGGCCACCGGCGCCCAGCTCTTCTTCAAGGCGGAGAACCTGCAGCGGGTGGGCGCTTTCAAGCTGCGCGGGGCGTACAACGCCATCGCGCAGTTCACGCCGGCGCAGCGGGCGGCGGGCGTGGTGACCTTCTCGTCCGGCAACCACGGCCAGGCCATTGCGCTGGCGGCGCAGCTGCTGGGCGTGAAGGCCGTGGTGGTGATGCCGTTGGACGCGCCCGCGGCCAAGCGCGCCGCCACCGAAGGCTATGGCGCCGAGGTGATCGGCTACGACCGCTACGCCCAGGACCCCGAGCAGGTGCTGGCGGCCGTGGTCGAGGCCCGTGGCATGACGCCGGTGCCGCCCTTCGACCACCCGCACGTGATGGCCGGGCAGGGCACGCTGGCGCTGGAGCTGATCGAGGAAACCGGCCCGCTGGACGTGGTGCTCACGCCGCTGGGCGGTGGCGGCATGCTGTCGGGCTGCGCCACGGCCTTGTCGGGCGTGGCGCCGGACTGCCAGGTCTTCGGCGTCGAGCCCGAGGCCGGCAACGACGGCCAGCAAAGCCTGGCGCGCGGTGAGATCGTGCGCATCGAAACGCCCAAGACCATCGCCGACGCCGCGCAAAGCCGCAACCTGGGCCGCCACACCTTTCCCGTGCTGCGCGCGCTGGGCGTGAAGGTGCTGACCGCCACCGACCAGCAGTTGATCGACACGATGAAGTTCTTTGCCTCGCGCATGAAGCTGGTGGTGGAGCCCACCGGTTGCCTGGCCGCGGCCGCGGTGATGAACGGGGCGCTGGACGTGCGCGGCCTGCGCGTGGGCATCGTGCTGTCGGGCGGCAACATCGACCTGCCGCGTTTCGCGTCACTGGTCGGCGGCTGACACGCCGGCCCACGGGTACTCGAGCTGCAGGCTGACGAAGGCGGCGGTGCGGCGGCCGTAACGCTGGCTGATGTCGTTCAGCGTCAGGTCCAGCGCGCGGAGCGGCGGAATGTCGGTGCTGCGCGGCGGCGTGCCCACGCGGTCCGGCAGCACGCGCAGGCCATGCCGCATGCGCACCGGGCCGCCGGTGGCGGCCACCGTGCGCGCCTGGCTGCGGTAGGTGCGCGACCAGGCATCGGCCGACAGCGCCAGCGCGATCTCGTCCGCGCCTTCGGCCAGCGGCAGCGCGATCTCGTCGGTGCGCGAGAACCAGGCGTTGGCCGCGTAGGTCAGCATGTGGCCCGGGCCCAGCTTGAATGGCGCGCTGTCGTGCGCCGGGCCCCAGCCCGCCGCCCCAAGCGCCTGTGCCACCTGCAGCGCGCGGGCGGTGCCGCCCAGCGCTTCCACCAAGGCCAAGGAGGTGGGAATCGCCGCGCTGACCCCGGCGCTGGACACCACCGGCCCATCGGCGACGTAGCGCACGCTGGTGAGCCAGCGGGTGTCGGGGTGCTCGCGCTCGCGCTGCGATTGCGTGGCCCAGTGGCCCGTGGCGCGCCGGCCCTTGAAAAGCCCCGCGTTGGCCACCACCAGCGCGCCGTCGCAGATGCTGGCGATGGTCGCGCCCTTGGCCGCCTGGGCGCGCAGCCAGTTGAGCAGCACGGGATCGGCGGTGTGGCCGTCCGCCACGGCCGGCACCACCACCAGGTCGGCGCCGTCGGCGAAACGTTCGTCGAACTGCGCGATGGTGGCGTGCGGTTCGACCGCCAGCGCCGGGCGCATGGTGATCGGCCCTGGGCCGGTGGCCAATGCCAGCACCTCGGCCACGCCGGCGTGCGCCAGGATGCCGTAGGGCACGACGAAATCGGTGACCTCGGTGCCGGCGTTCAAGCCCACCACCGCCACCACCGGCTTGGCGCGGCCAGCGCGCGCGGCCAGCAGCGGGATGGTGGATTCGGCGGCCTGCGCTTGGGCCGCCGTGGAGATGAACATCGCCGCCGCGCCGAGCAGGGCGCACAGGCGGCGCAGGAGGGTGGATGGCTTCATCGAGCGAGGGGAAGACGGCGAGGCGCCGCAGTCTGCATCGAAGCCATCTGGCAGTTCGGACCATCATCCCTGCATTCCTGCCAAACAGCGCGGCCACGCCGGCGCACAATCCGCGGCCCATGGCCCACCGCATCGTGATCGTCGGCTTCGCTCCCGCCCAGCTGCTGGACATCGCCGGCCCGCTTGACGTCTTCGCCGGCGCCAACCTGCTGGCCTCGATGGCGGGCCGCCCGCCGCCCTATGAGGTGCAGGTGGCCGCGCCCGAAGCCGGTCCGCTGGCCACCACCGCGGGCGTGCCGCTGCTGGCCAGCCGCGGCCTGCGTGATCGCGGACTGCGGGCCGACACGCTGCTCGTCGCCGGCGGCCCGGGCGCGCGTGCCACGGTGCAAGACGCCGCGGTGGTGCGGGCCTTGAAGCGCCTGGTGGCCCGCACGGCGCGTGTCGGCTCCATCTGCACCGGCGCCTTCCCACTCGCCGCCACCGGCGCGCTGGACGGCTGCCGCGCCACCACCCATTGGGCCCACTTCGACGAATTCGCTGCGCTGTTCCCCCGGGTGCAGATCGACCGCGACGCACTCTTCGTGGCCGACGGCCGGTGCCACAGCTCGGCCGGCATCACCGCGGGCATCGACTACGCGCTGGCCCTGGTGGAACGCGACCTGGGCCGCCGCGACGCCCTGGAGGTCGCCCGCGGCCTGGTGATGTTCCTGAAGCGGCCCGGCGGCCAGTCGCAGTTCAGCGCGCAGCTGGCGGTGCAGGCGCGAGAGGGAACCCAGGCTGCGCCGCCGGACGGTGCCGAGCGCTTCGCCGAACTGGCGCGCTGGATGGCGGCCAACCTGCGGCGCGACCTGGGCGTGGAGCGCCTGGCCGAGCGCATGGCGATGAGCCCGCGCAACTTCGCGCGGCGCTTTGCCGAGGCGCTGGGCGTGACGCCGGCGCGCCACGTTCAGCAGCTGCGCATCGATGCCGCCCGCCGCCTCTTGACCGACGGCCAGCAGCCGGTGGCCCGCATCGCCGAGCGCTGCGGCTTCGCGTCCGCCGAGGCGATGCGGGTCGCCTTCCAGCGTCACCTGAACGTGGCGCCAGCGGCCTTCCGTGCGCGTTTCCGAGGGCCTGCACGCCGCTGATGGGCACCGACCCCACACCCATAATCGCCCGACCATCTTCACGAGAGAGCGTGCAATGACATCCCGCCTGGCCGGCCACGCGCTGGTCGAATGCCTGATCGCACAAGGGGTGGACACCGCCTTTGGCGTCCCCGGCGAAAGCTACCTGGCCGTGCTCGACGGCTTCCACCAGCACCGCGAGCAGATCCGCTTCATCGCCTGCCGGCAGGAAGGCGGCGCCGCCTTCATGGCCGAGGCGCAGGGCAAGCTGAGCGGCCGGCCGGGCATCTGCTTCGTCACCCGCGGGCCCGGCGCCACCAACGCCAGCATCGGTCTGCACACCGCGTTCCAGGATTCGACGCCGATGATCCTCTTCATCGGCCAGGTGGCCAGCGACCAGCGCGACCGCGAGGCCTTCCAGGAGGTCGACTACCGCCAGATGTTCGGCCCTGGCACGCTGGGCATGGCCAAGTGGGTGGGCGAGGTGCACGACCCGCACCGCCTGCCCGAATACATGGCCCGCGCCTTCCACACCGCGCTGCAGGGCCGCCCCGGCCCGGTGGTGCTGGTGTTGCCGGAAGACATGCTCACGCAGCCGACCGAAGCGCCCGTGCTGCCGCGCATTGAACCCGCACAGGCCTGGCCCGCGCCCGGCGCGCTGCGCGACCTGCGCACGCTGCTGCTGGCCGCGCAGCGCCCCTTCGTCATCGCCGGCGGCAGCGGCTGGGACGCCGAGGCTGCGAAGGCGCTGGAACGCTTTGCCGAGAACTGGAACCTTCCCGTCGGCTGCGGCTTCCGCTTCCAGGACACCTTCGACAACCGCCACCCGCTGTACGCCGGCGACGTCGGCATCGGCATCAACCCCAAGCTGGCCCAACGCGTGAAAGACGCGGATCTCCTCATCGCGCTGGGTGTGCGCCTGGGTGAGATGACGACCAGCGGCTACACGCTGCTGACCCCGCCGCGGCCGAAGCAGAAGCTGGTGCACATCCACGCCGGCCCGGAGGAGCTGGGCCGCGTCTACAGCGCCGACCTGATGCTGCAGGCCGCGATGCCGGCCGCGGCGAAGGCGCTTGAATCGCTCACGGCGCCACCTTCATTGCCCTGGGGCGATTGGACGGCGTCCGCCCACGCCGACTACGAGGCCAACCACACCGCCCCGGCGGTGGACCCGCTGGACATGGCCGTGGTGATGAAGACCGTGCAGCGCCTGGCACCGGCCGACACCGTCTACACCAACGGCGCCGGCAACTACAGCGGCTGGCTGCACCGCTACGTGCGCTACTTCGGCCTGCAGCACCATGGCCGCACGCAGCTGGCACCCACGTCCGGCGCGATGGGCTACGGCGTGCCCGCCGCGGTGGCCGCGGCGCTGCTGCACCCCGAACGCACCGTCGTCAACGTGGCCGGTGACGGCGACTTCCTGATGACGGGGCAGGAACTGGCCACCGCCACCGGCTACGGCGCCAACCGGGGCGCGGGCCGGCTCATCAGCCTGGTGGTGGACAACGGCACCTACGGCACCATCCGCATGCACCAGGAGCGCGAGTACCCGGGGCGCGTCAGCGGCAGCGACCTCTTCAACCCGGACTTCGCGGCGCTCGCGCTGGCCTACGGCTGGCGTGCGGCGCGGGTTGATCGCACGGCCGAATTCGAGGCCGCCTTCGCCGAGGCCTTGAAGCCCGGCGCGCCGATGCTGATCCATTTGAAGCTGGATGCGGACGTCAGCACGTCGCGCACCACCTTGACGGCCATTCGCGAGGCGGCGCGCCAGCAGGGTCGCTGACACGCAAAGGACGCGGCAGGGCCTCGTGCGGCGTGCCGCGTCAGCGCTTGGCGCGCAGCAGCAGCACCACGCCCAGCAGGATCACGCCGGCGGCGGCCCATTCCAGCGGCGTGATGTGTTCGCCGGCCACCGCCACGCCCAGCAGCATCGCGATCACCGGGTTGACGAAGGTGTAGCTGGAGGCCAGGCCGGGCGAGGCATTCGCCAGCAGCAGCATGTAGGCGTTGAAGGCGATCAGCGAGCCGGCCACCACCAGGTACACCCAGGCCGCCAGGGCCTGCGGCTCGATGCGCGCCGGCAGTGATTCACCGGTGGCCGCGGCCAGGCCCAGCAGCACCAGGCCGCCGCAGATCATTTCGCTGGCGAAGCCCATCGCGCCGGGTGCCAACGGCAGGCTGCGCTGGCTCAGCACGCTGCCCAGCGACCACGTGACGCAGGCCGTGGCAATGGCCGCCAGCCCCGCCGGTGAGGCCTGGAAGCCGGCCCCGCGCGTCAGCAGCAGCACACCGGCCAGGCCGACCACGATGCCGGCCAGTTCACCACGCGCCGGCTTCACGCCGTAGAACCGGCTGACCAGCGCGATCATCAGCGGCACCACCGCGATGAAGGCCACCACCAGGCCCGAGCCCACGCTGACCTCCGCCAGCGCCGTGCCGCCCATGCCGCCGCCCAGCATCAGCGCGCCCACGATCGCCGCGTTGCGCCACTGCCGCGCCGTCGGCAACGGGGTACCCCGCCACAGCATCCAGGCCATCAGCACGCCGCCCGCGACGAGGAAACGGCTGCCCATCTGGAGAAAGGGTGGAAGGCTGACCAGTGCGATCTTGATCGCCAGGTAAGTCGAGCCCCAGATCAGCCAGGTGGCGGCCAGGCAGGCGATGACCAGCGGCGGCAGGCCGGCGCTGCGGGCAGGGGAGACGAGTGCGGAGGACATGCCTTGAATCGTAGAAGCGGGATGGGCGCGAGGCCAGAGCGCTTTCAAGAATCCATCGCACTTTCACCGTTGATTTCAAGGTGAACGCGCTGCTAGGCTTTGAACATGCCGCAAGCCATCGAACTCGACGCCTACGACACCCGCATCCTGGCCGAGCTGCAGGCCGACGCGCGCATCTCCATGTCCGAACTGGGGCGGCGCGTGCACCTGTCGCAGCCGGCGGTGACCGAGCGGGTGCGCAAGCTGGAGGCCGCCGGCGTCATCAGCGGCTACCGCGCCACGGTGAACCTGGGCGCGCTGGGCTACGGCATCCGCGCCGTCGTGCGCGTGGCGCGCGCCGAGTACGCGCGCGTCGTCAAGCTCATCCAGCAGACGCCGGAGGTCGTCAATGCCTTCAACGTGACGGGCGAGGACAGCTGGATCCTCGAGATCGCGGTGATCGACGTTCCGCACCTGGACGCCGTGGTCACCCGCTTCTGCCTGCTGGCGGAGACCTCCACCTCCATCATCCTCAACGCCCCGCGCGAACACCAGGTGATGCTGCCCGCGCGCGCGGAGGACGTGAAGCCGCCGATCCGCAAGGTCACGAACGCGTGAAGCCGGCGCGGCCCGGGCCCGCGCCTATCATCGACCGCACACGTCCGACTTCCTCAGAGAGACCCACGATGCCCTTGTTCGCCACCTGCGACCTCTGCGACCTGCACAAGAGCGACACCGACGGCCAGTTCCGCGTGCTGCCGCCGGTGTTCAAGGACTTCGGCGGCCGCGCCGTCTTCAGCGGCGAGGTGGCCACGGTGCAGTGCTTCGAGGACAACACGCCCGTGAAGGCGGCGGTTGAATCGCCTGGCAACGGCCGCGTGCTGGTGGTGGACGGTGGCGGATCGCTGCGGCGCGCACTGGTCGGCGGCAACCTGGCCGCCGCCGCGGCCCGCAACGGCTGGGCCGGCATCGTCGTCGACGGCTGCGTGCGCGACATCGCCGAGCTGCAGCAGACCGACGTCGGCATCCGCGCCCTGGCGCTGATGCCGCTGCCCACCGAACGCCGCCTGCCCGGCCGCAGCGACGTGCCGGTGCAGGTGCAGGGCGTGTGGGTGCGCCCCGGCGACTGGCTGTACGCCGACGCGGATGGCATCGTGGTGATGGCCGAACCGGCCTGAGCGCGGACCGCGCGCGGACCCTCCGGAAACGACAAAGGGTCAGCGGCTTTCACCGTCTGACCCTTTTGATGATGGTCGGGGTGAGACGATTCGAACGTCCGACCCACTGCTCCCAAAGCAGTTGC
>CBIHPZ010000103.1:0-9356 GCA_966211865.1 uncultured Aquabacterium sp. | reverse complement strand
GATGGCCTCACCGCCGTCACCACGCCCGACGGCCGCTTCACCGCGCTGATGCCGCACGCCGAGCGCGTGTTCCGCAACGTGCAGATGAGCTGGACCTCGGGCGACGTGTCGGCGCGCAGCCCGTGGATGCGCATGTTCGCCAACGCGCGCAAGTGGGTGGGTTGATGGGCCACCTGGAGCACCGGCTGCCGGGCCGCGCAAGGGCTGGGTTGACGGACCTGCGTGCACTGCGGTCGGCCGCGGTCGCCGTCCTTGTCTCTCTGGCCGCCGGCGCCGCCGGTGCGCAGGCCGTGGCGACCAAGACGACCTACACCTACGCCACCGTCAACGGCGTCGCGCTGAAGGCGGACGTCTACAGCACCTCGTCCTCGCCCTACGGCCAGCGCCGGCCGGCGGTGGTGTTCGTGCACGGCGGCGGCTGGACCTGCGGCAACCGCGACGCCTACCTCAACTGGCCGCGCCACCTGGCCGAGGCCTATGGCGTGGTGGCCATCACCGTGTCGTACCGCCTGGCGCCGATCACCGACGCGCGGCTGGGCGCCGATGGGCGCATCGCCTACCCCGGCACGGTGGACGGCTGCAGCGTGGAAACCGCGCCCACCGACGACCTGGGCCTGCCGAAGAACCGCGCGCCGTTCCCGGCGCAGATCGAGGACCTGCGCCAGTTCATGTGGCAGCTGCGCACCCATGCCGACGTGCTGCAGGTGGACCGCCACCGCATCGCGGTGGTTGGTGCCTCGGCCGGCGGCCACCTGGCCGGTGCGCTGGGTGCGGTGGATTCGGCGCCGCCGGTGCTGCCGGCGGGCTTCAGCGCAGCCGAGGTGTACAGCCGGCCCAATGCGCTGGTGTCCATTTCCGGCCCGTGGAACCTGAGCAACCCCGAGGCACTGCCGAACCCCAGCGTGCCCGGCATCCTGCGCAACCTGTTCGGCGGCGAGTCCAGCACGGCCCAGCGCCAGGCCGCGTCGCCAACGAGTTATCTGCCCGGCACCGTGTCCCCGCTGTCCGCGCGGCCGTTCCCGCGCACGCTGTTCATCCACGGCGAGATGGACGGGCTGGTGCCGAAGGAACAGTCGATCGAGGCCTGCGCCCGCATGGGCATGACCTGCGCCACCGGCCAGCCGCTGATCGTGCAGACGCCCGCCGGCGTCGACCCGCACGACACGCTGTACCTGCTGCAGCAGCGCTACGACGCCTTCATCGCCTTCCTCGCGCAGACGGTGGGCGTGCCCGCGGCCCCGCCGGGCAACCAATGAAACCTTGGGCCGAAGCCGCGGTGCAACGCCGTGGCTGCACCATCGGCGGCTGATTCACGAGGAGCCACGACCATGAACACCGCTTTCCGCCGTTCCCTGTCGCGCCGTGCCGGCGCTGCCGCCCTGCTGGCCGCGCTGTGCGCCATGCCGGCCGCCGCCGCCTTCGCCGCCGACGTCAACAAGGGCATCGAACAGGCGCTGGCCGCCGCCCAGGAAAGCAAGAAGGGCATCATGGTCTACGCCGGTGGGCAGGCCATCGGTGGCGCGGTCGTGAAGATCGAAGCCGGCCAGTGGGTGGAGCTGCGCAGCCAGCAGTACGGCCGCATCGTGATCCGCCTGGACCGCATCGACGGCATCGCGATGCCGTGATGCCCCTCCTGCGGCACGTGCGGCGCCCGTTCAGCCGCCGCACAGCCGCGCGATGGCGGCGGCCAGCTCTTCGCGGCCGTAGGGCTTGCGCAGCAGTTCCCAGCCCGGCGGCGATTCGCGGTCGGCCTGCAGCAGTTCTTCCGAGAAGCCGGACATCAGCAGCACCGCCAAAGCGGGCCGGCTGGCCTGGGCCTGGTGCGCCAGCTCGGTGCCGCGCAGGCCGGGGCCCAGCGCGATGTCGCTCAGCAGCAGGTCGAACACCTGCTCGCCCTGCAGCACCAGCAGCGCCTGCTCGGCGCTGGAGCAGGCCGTGGTGCGGCAGTCCAGCGCGTCCAGGAAGCGCTGCACCACCTGGCGCACTTCCGCGTCGTCTTCCACCAGCAGCACGCGCAGGCCGGGCGGCACGCTGCCGAGGCCGGCAGCCTCGTCTTCCGCCGCGGCCGATTCGGCGGGCACGGCCGGGATGTACAGGGTCACCGTGGTGCCGGCGCCGGGCGCGCTGTCGATGGCGATGCCGCCCTGCGATTGCTTGACGAAGCCGTACACCGTGCTCAGCCCCAGGCCAGTGCCCCGGCCCGCGGCCTTGGTGGTGAAGAAGGGCTCGAAGGCGCGCTCCTTCACCTCGTCGGACATGCCGTGGCCGCTGTCCTGCACCGACAGGGCGACGTAGCCCGCTTCGGCCGGCGCGTGGTCCGCGGCTTCGGTGACCGCGCCTGCCGGGTCGGGCGGCAATTCGGCTGCGTGGCAGGCGCTGAAGCGCAGGTGCCCGCCTTCCGGCATCGCGTCACGCGCATTGATGGCGATGTTCAGCAGCGCCGATTCCAGCTGCCCGGGGTCGGCCCGGCAGCGCAGCGCATGGCCGCTGTCTTCAGGCGTTGGCACGACCAGCTCGATGCGCACGCGCTGGTCCAGCGTGCGGCGCAGCATGCCGGCCAGCGATTGCAGCAGCGTGGCCACGTCCACCACCCCGGGCTGCAGCACCTGGCGGCGCGAGAAGGCCAGCAGCTTGCTGGTCAGCTCGGCGCCGCGGCGCGACGCACGCATGGCCGCGCCCAGCAGCTGCTGCGCGTGCTCGTCGTCGCCCACGCCGGGCAGGTCTTCCAGCACCTGCAGGTTGCCCTGGATCACCGTGAGCAGGTTGTTGAAGTCGTGCGCGATGCCGCCGGTCAGCTGGCCCACGCTTTCGAGGCGCTGGGCATGGTTCAGCGCCTCTTCCGATTGCGCCCGCTGCAGGCTGGTGGCCAGCAGGCTGGCCAGCGATTCCAGGAAGCGCTGCTCCTCGTCGCCGAAGCGCTGCGGCTCGCTGCTGCGCGCGGTGAGGGCACCGATGACGCGGCCGCGGTCGGTGAGCGGCACCGCCATCGCGCTGCGCAGCCCCGCGGCCAGGTAGGCCGGCGGCACGCTGAAGCGCTGTTCGCTGGCGTAGTCGTTCACCTGCACCGGGCCGCCCTGGGCGATGACGTGGCCGGCCGGCGTGTCGGGCCGGTTGGCCATGCGGCTGCCGATGGCTTCGCCGTCCAGCAGGCCCACGCCGCCGGCCACGCGCAGCGCCGCGTGGTCCGGGTCCAGCAGGTAGACGAGCGACTGTTCCACCTGCAGCGCCGTGGCCGCGATGGCGGGCACCTGCTGCAGCAACTGCTGCGGATCGCGTGAATCCACGGCCAGCCGCCCCAGCTGCGCCAGGTGCTCGCTGTAGCGCGCGCGCTGCAGCGCCTGCTTCACCCGCGGGTAGGCGCCGATGCCGCGGATGGCGGCCACCACGAAGGGCAGGCCGTGGTCCTGCAGCGGGCTGAGCGCGATCTCCACCATCACCTCGCTGCCGTCGCGCCGCTTGGCCACCAGGTCCATCTGCGTGCCCATGGGCCGTGGCCGCGGGTGCGTGCCATAGGCCTCGCGGTAGGCGGCATGGCGCGGCCGGATGGCGTCCGGCACCAGGGCGTCCACGCTCAGCCCGTTCAGTTCGCTGCGTGAATAACCCAGCAAGGACGCGGCCGCCGGATTGGACAGCACGATGCGCCCTTGGCTGTCGACCAGCAGCAGCGCGTCGGGGTAGGCGGTGAACAAGGATCGGAAGACGCTGCGGTCGTCCAGCCCCGGGGGGAGGAAAGAAGCAGCGACGTCGGGCGGTGGTGGGGGCGGCATGGCGCGTCTCCTTGTCGCAAGCCCGCGGGGTCAACCGGCGCTGACGGCAGGCACCAGGATGTAGCCGGCGCCGCGCACGGACTTGATGATCTGCGGGTCTTCCGGATCGGCTTCCAGCTTCTTGCGCAGCCGCCCCACCTGCACGTCGATCGTGCGGTCGAAGGGCGCGGCGCCGCGGCCGCGGGTGTGCTCGAGCAGGAAGTCGCGTGACAGCACGCGGCCCGGGTGGCGCGCGAAGGCGCACAGCAGGTCGAATTCCCCGGTGGTCAGCGCCACCGGCTCGCCGGTGGGCGAGGTGAGGGTGCGGGCCGCCGTGTCGAGCCGCCAGCCGGCGAAGGCCAGCGCTTCGCGGGCCGCCGCGCGAGGCTCGGCGGGGGCTGTCGTGGCCGGCACGGCCGCGGCGGGCGCCGGCCCTTCCGCCGGCATCAGCCGCCGCAGCACCGCCTTGATGCGCGCCAGCAGCTCGCGCAGGTCGAAGGGCTTGGTCACGTAGTCGTCCGCGCCCACTTCCAGCCCCACCACCTTGTCCACCGCGTCGCCCCGGCCGGTGACGATGACGAGGCCGCAGCGCCAGTGTTCCCTCAGCTGCCGTGCGATGGAGAAGCCGTCTTCGCCCGGCAGCCCCAGGTCCAGCAGCACCAGCACCGGCGGATCCTGCGGCATCAGCGCCATCAGCGCGGCGCCCGAGTGCAGGGCCGTGGTGCGGAAGCCCTGCGCTTGCAGGTAGGTGGCCAGCAGCCGGGTGATGTCCGGCTCGTCGTCGACGATGGCGATGTGGGCAGGCAGGCTCACGGCGGTCGGGCAGCAGGGGTGAGCCCAGGAGCCTACCAGCAGCCCCGGATCATGTCGGGCGGCATGCATTGCAACTGGGGCAGGAACGTCGTTTGCCACCTGGCCCCGTTGGCCGCGGGGGCGGCCGTTGCGCAGGAGTGGGACATGGTCGGGGCGAAGACGGATGGCAGGAGGAGGACTGCGCAGGGTGGGGCGGGCCGGGTGATCTTGAGCGCGGGTGCCATCGATCCGCCGGAACGCTCGCCGGAAGCGCCGCCTGCGCGCAGCTCCGCCTCGGCCTACGTCGCGAAAACCTTGCCGATCTCGCTCTCCAAACCCGCCGTTCCGCCCTGGGCCCGCGAGTTGACCCGCCTGCTGGATCGCCGCGCCGGCGCCCGCCAGGAGCTGATCAACCTGGCCAGCGTCGAGCGCCTGCTGCGCATGCCCGGCATGGGCATGTCCGAACTGCCGGACGAGGTGCTGCGCGCGGCCGGGATGGAGCTGCGCTGGCTGGCCCGGCGCGAGGTCCCTTCGCTCGCCTTGGCGCGGCTGCTGGACCAGTTCGAGCATGAATTGCTGCAACCGGCGCTGCGGCGGCTGCAGCGGGCACGCGAGGGCGCGGAGCGCTGACGGGCCGCTGGCGGGCCAGGCTGCCTCCGGATCGCCGCGTGGGCCGCGAGGACCGCGAGGGCCGCGTACCGGCCTCGCGAAGCCAGCCGCGCATCAGCGACTCAATGGCACGACGGCACCAGCGGCAGCCGCGCGGCGATGAGCAGCAGCGCGTCGATGTTGGCCACGCCCAGCTTGTCGCGGATCGACTGCAGCTGCGTGCGGATGGTCGATACCGCGACACCATGCTCCGAGGCCATCTCTCGCACCGAGACGCCCCCCACGATGGCCCGCAGCACGCGCTGCTCGGCCCAGGTCAGGTGATGCTGCATGGCCAGCAGTTCCAGGCCCAGCGGCGTGCACAGCGTGCGCCGGCCGATCATCAGCAGCACCAGCGGTTCGCCGCCGGGCTGGATGTCCAGCGGAGAGACGGCGAGCATCAGCGGCGGGCGGTCCTGCAGGCTCACCAGGCGCCGCAGGCCGCGCGTGGCCGCTGACTTGATGGCCGTGGCCAGTTCACGCGCGCCGGGGCCGCTGCCGCAGACCACGCCGTCCTGAAGCCTCAGCAGCTGCGCGGCGTCCAGTTCGCGCCGCGCGGCACGGTTGGCATGCAGCACGCGCCCCTGCGCATCGCAGACCAGCAGGCCGCAGTCGATCTGGTCGACGACCTGCTGGGGGTAGGCCTGGGCGCGCGACCGGATGGACGCTTCTTCCGACGTGCGGACGGGGACGGCTTCTTCGATGACCATGATGTCCTCCTGGGGGTTCGGGCTGGGATTCGGCGGGCCAGGCGTGGCGCGGGTCAGCCGCCGCTGTCGAGGGGGCCATGCCGCACGTCGACCAGCAGCGTGCCGTCGGCCCTGTCGGCATGGACGGCCACGGTGCCAAAGCGCGCGGCCACGACCACCATGGGCGTGCGCGGAACGCGCAGGCGGATGCGGCCGCCCGCGGGGACGGCCCCTTCGAAGATCGGTGGCGGTGGTGCGTCCAGCGGCGTTTCCGGGTAGATCGACACCGCCTCGCCCGGGATGCCGACGATCTCGAGGGTCACGCGGGACGGCGCCTTGCTGGACATGTAATTCCTCCTTGCGGCGAATGACGCAGCCGCGCCGGGCGCTTGCCTATACAGCTTGCCGGGCCTTGCGGTCGAGGTGTACTTTGCCGATGCGTTGCGCGCCGAATCCTTCAAGAATCTGTGTGCAGTCCTAAACATCTCTAAGGCGCGCCGAAGCGCTCTGGAGTTCGACAACTCGTTCGGCTACATTGCGCCCGAACCGGAGGCATACGGCTGTTTCCGGGACGGCGGGGAGATGCACTCGTGCCCAACAACTTCAGGTTCGGACGCTTCGAACTCCGTCCTGGCGAACGTGCGTTGTTGGCCGAGGGAAAGGCGCTGCGCCTGGGTGGGCGGGCATTCGACATCCTCCTGGCACTGATCGAGCGCCGCGACCGCGTGGTCGAGTTCGACGAGCTGCTCGACGTGGTGTGGCCCGGACTGGCCGTCGAAGAGAACAACCTCTCGGTCCAGATCTCCAGCCTGCGCAAGCTATTGGGCACGGAAGCCATCACCACCGTGCGTGGCAAAGGCTATCGATTCACCGCGCCCATTCGCGAATCCACGGCCGACGCCGAATCCGCGGCCACTGCCGCAGGGCCCCGGTTCATGGCCATGGTGCGCCCGTGGGGTGCCGCGCTGGTGTGCCGCGCGCCGCCTGACGACGGCCCGGCGCATGGCGAATGGAATGCCGAATCGCCCGGCGTTTTCGCGCAGCAGCCCGCGATTCAGTTCGACGATGGCATTGGCACCGTGTACCAGCGCGCGGCCGATGCGGCGCGCGCGGCACTGAAGGCATTGCGCCTGCATTCGGGCCGCATTGGCATCGTGGCCGTCGATCCCGCAGGCGCCAACGAAGCAGGCTTCGAAGAAGCCGCGCGCCTGGCCCACGAATTGGCCGGATTCGCCGGACCCAACGAATTGATTGCCACGCCGGAACTGGTGATGGAGTTCGTGCCGGATGTCGATGGCGAAGTGGAGGACCTGGGCGATCTTTCTCTCGGGTCCGGGCCGGTGCGGGCGTATTGCATTCGACCCGCTGCCGGCCACGCCGCGCGGCCGGCAGCGGCCGGACCGTCCCATGGCGACTTCCGGCCCGCGATTGCCATTCTTCCGTTCGACGGCCTGACGGTGGCCGAGCCGGACGCCCTGCTGGGTGAGGCGCTCGCGGACGACGTCATCACCTGCCTGGCGCGGCGCTCGGCATTCAGCGTGATCTCCGGCCTGTCTTCGCGGCGCCTGAAGCGCTGCGGCCTGCCCACGGAGTCGGTGGCCGGCTGCCTGTCCGCGGCATTCGTGCTCACCGGCTCGTACCGGTCGGCCGCTGGGCATCTGCGTCTCCAGGCGCACCTGCAGGACGCGGGCCGCGGGGTGGTGCTGCGCTCGATCGAGCTGGAAGCGCCGCTGGCCCAGGCCTTCGATCCGGCGGATTCGCTCGGGCAGCGCATTGCGGCGGAGGTGGCCGAGGCGGTGTTCGCGCATTCGGTGCAGCAGTCCAGGCTGCGCCCATTTCCGGAATTGGAAAGCTATGCGCTGCTGATGGGCGCCATTGGGCTCATGCACCGCGCCGCATTGCGCGAATTCGAACGCGCCCGCGCCATGCTGGAACACCTGTCGCAGCGGCATGGCTGCCGCGGCGTGGCGGCCGCGTGGCTGGCCAAGTGGCACGTGCTGCGGGTGGTGCAGGGCTGGTCCGTGGATGCATCGGCCGATGCGCGCATGGCGCTGGAATACGTGCAGCGTTCGCTGGACGAGGATTCACGCGACGCCCTGGCCCTGGCCATCGGCGGCCTGGTGCACGCGTACCTGCGCAAGGACCTGCAGAAAGCGGGGCAGTTGTACGAAGAAGCGATCGATGCGAATCCATCGGAGCCGCTCGCGTGGCTGTTCACCGCCACGCGCTGCGCCTACCTGGGCGAAGGGCACGAAGCGGAGGCCGCCGGCGAGCGGGCGCTGCGCCTGTCGCCCATCGATCCATTGAAGTATTTCTTCGACTCATTGGCCGCCACCGCTGCGCTGTCCAATTCGAATTGGGAGCGCTCGGTGGCCCTGAGCCTGCGATCACTCAAGGCCAATCGCACGCACGCGTCGACCTGGCGCACCTTGGCGTTTGCCCTGGTCATGCTGAATCGCATGGATGAGGCCCGGGTGGCGGTGCAGCGCCTGCTGCTCATCGAGCCGGGTTTCACCGTGGGCCGGTTCCTGGAGCGCTTTCCAGGCCGGGACGGACCGCTGGCCCAGCCCTGGGCCGAGGCACTGAAGGCAGCAGATCTGCCCGATTGAGGGGAGGAAGCGATGAGTGCATGGGGACCGATGAGTGGGGCCGCCGGCTCGGCCGGATCCGCCGGTTCGGCGGGGTCGGCCGGTTCGGCCGGCAGTGCCGGTTCCGCCGGCAGTGCAGGGTCGGCGGGCAGCGCCGGCTCCGCCGGTTCCAGCGCGCCGGTGGTGGGCCTGGACGGGGGCGTCGGCTATCCCGCCTATTCCGGGCTGCTGCCGAACCCGATGCTGGCCAGTGCGCTGACCACGACGCGCGAATCTTCGCTGGCCGGCGGTGCGGCGTGGCCGCTGTATGAGCCGGGCTACGTGTCCAGCGGGCCGCCATTCCTGGACCCGCGGTATGTCGATTGGTGCCCGAAACGCAAGGTGCAATCGCTGCAATCGAACGTCCGCGGCGTGCTGGTGGAAATGGAACTGCTGCGGTCGATTGAAATGTTCCATTCAAGCGCGAATGCAGGACTGCGCGTGGCCGGCAGTGGCCCGGACCTGATCACGATCGGACGATTGCCCGACCCAGTGTTCGATTGCCAGCTTCAGCTGGTCCAGTCCTATTCGGCCTTGCGCGCCGAGCGCACGTCCGAGATCCTGGCGCAGGTGGTGCCGCAGGCGGCCCATTGGAGTTCCATTGCCGCGCTGTCGCCGGAGCGCCATCGATTCACCTGGGAACTGATCGGTTTCGGCCTGCGCTTCGTGATGATGATGGTGATGCAGCTGAAGTTCGAGTTCAACGTCCGGCGGCCCTGGGAGCGTTCGGCGGTGATCCAGCCCATGCTGCTGACGCCGGGCTACGCCGCCTACCCCAGCGGCCATGCCACGGAGGCAAGCTTCGTGGCCGAGCTGCTGCCCCTGCTGGCCGGGGATCCCACGCACCCGTGCGC
>CBIHPZ010000102.1:0-9389 GCA_966211865.1 uncultured Aquabacterium sp. | reverse complement strand
GGGTAGCCCTTGCCGACGGTGATGTAGCCCGGCTTGCCGTCGTGGGCCAGTTCGTCGTTGGTGATGAAGGTGGACGCGCCGCCGAAATCAGCCGGCGTGAACTCGCGGTCCTGGCCGAAGCGCGTGCTCCAGCCCTTGAAGGCCCACTGGCCCGGCGCCGTGGCCGCCCAATGCGCCGGGTTGCGCCAGTGGTCCAGCAGGAAGCGCAGGCCGCTTTGATCCAGCCCCAGCCATTCGCAGAACTTGTCCACGTGCTGCAGCGGCGCCTGCTCATGCTTCCTCACCAGCGCCATGCCCTGCTCGCGCGTGATGCGGCCGTGGCGGATCTCGCGGCAGGCGTGGTCGGTGACCTTCGAGTAGCCGTGCTTGTGCAGCTTCAGCTGGTCGTGCAGGTCCATGTAGTTCCAGCAGTCGACGTGGTCGTAGGTGTCGAAGGTGCGGGCGAAACGGGCCGTGCGGTAGTCGAACTGCTCGATCATCTTCTCGTGCTGCGCCTTGGGGTCCCAGCGCACGAAGTTGCCGAGGTAGATGCCGCGCACGCCGATGCTGTTCAGCGCTGCATCGTCGGGGTAGCGGTACTGCCAGATGTCCTCTTCCTTCAAGGTGTCGAAGGTGGTCAGCAGGTCATCGGCCTCGTGGCCCATCAGGTCGTGGTCCTTGCGGTAGCGGCGGGTCATCTCGACCTCGTGCTCGTGCGAGAACATGCCCACCTGCTCCAGGCCCTGGTGCGCGCCCCAGATGATCAGCGGCACCTGGTAGCGCACCGCCGTCTGCACCGGGAACACGGTCTGGCCGGCCAGGCAGTGCCAGTACAGGCTGCCGAATTCGCGCAAGGTGGTGCGGACGATCTTCTTCACCGAACGCGGGTTGACGTTCTGGTAGAGGATGTCGCAATCGAACTTGATGCGCAGGTTGGCGAGATTGCGGATGCCCAGGCTGGTGTTGAAGTACTTGTTGTAGGTGACCAGCAGCGGGTTCAGCTTCAGCTTGTGCTTGACCAGGTGCACGATCCAGTACGAATCGTTGGCGCCCGAGACCGGCACGATGCAGTCGTAGTTCTGGCCGCCGGCGCTGCGGTACGGCGCGACGAGCTTCTCCAGCTTCGCCCAGCGCTCGTTCCAGTCCAGCGTGTCCTTCTCTTCGTGGATGCGGCAGCCGGAGCAGATGCCTTCCGCATCCAGCGTGAGACCGAGCGCATGGTCGGCCGTGTAAAGGCAGCGCTGACATCCAAGCCGCTGATAACTCATATCGTCCTCGTCAGGCCCAGCTGGGGGCGGCATAGGTGGCCGGCCGCAGCGGCAGCCCCAGCAGCTGCTGCTTGAAGTGCTGCACCGCGTGCTCGCGGTAGCTCAGGAAATTGCCGACACCGGCGGCCACCACGTTGGGGCGTTCCAGCACGGCGCGCAATTGATCCGCGTCGCACAGCCCCCCGAACGCGATCAGCGGCATGCCAGCCACCGGGAAGCGGTCCAGCAGCCGGGTATCGAAGCCTTCCCGCTTGCCTTCATGGCGCCAATCCACCACCAGCGCCTCGCTGAGGGCACCGGCCTTCAGCACCGCGGCCACCTCCGCACCGATGGGCGTGGATTGGCCGCTGCGGTGGTCCAGCCAGCCCAGCGTGCCTTCGGTGATGGCCAGCGGCAGCACCGCGATCAGCGCCTGCGCGCCCAGCGGCTCGGCCAGCGCGGCGGCGGTGCGCGGGTCGTCGCGCAGCAGCGAGTCCACGCCGATGCGCTCGGCCCCGGCCTGCACCGCGGCCACGCCCTCGGCCACGTTGCGGATGCCGCCGACGTAGATCAGCGGCGTCGACAGGCCCTTGCGGCTGATGCGTTCCAGCAGCTTCAGGTCCGGCCCCAGGTTCTGGCGCGTGCGGTCGATGCACTGCACCAGGATCTCGTCGGCCCCCCAGCGGTCCAGGTTCTCGATGACCACCTCGGGCTTGCCCATCGGCAAATGGCGCTGATAACCCATGGACTGCACGGCCCAACCGTCCTTGACGGTGACCACGCCGACCAGACGCTTCTTGATCATTGCTGTTGCTCCCTAGGCACCAAACGCCGACGGGGCGAGCGGCAGGTCGCCCTTGCGGCGGCGGTGCGGGCTGACGAGCCCTTCGATGACGTTCTTCAGCAGTTCCCGGCCGGCCAACTGGCTCTTTTCCGGGTGGAACTGCAGTCCCACGATGTTGCCGCGACGCACCGCGACGGTGAATGGCGTGTCCAGCCGAGAAATGCCGACGCGGTATTCCGCCGGCGCCTCGAAGACATACGAATGGTTGAAGTACAGCGACTTCGCGTCGCTGGGCTTGAGCAGCGGCTCGTTGCCCAGCACCTCGATGCTGTTCCAGCCGATGTGCCACCTGGCTTCGCGCAAGGGCACCACGGCGCCGGGGATCAGGCCCAGGCCGGCGGTCAGGCGGTGCTCGCTGCTGGTGTCGGCCAGCAGTTGCATGCCCAGGCAGATGCCGACCAGGGGCTGGCCACGGCGCGCCTGGTTCTGGATGAAGTCCACCAGGCGGTGCTGGTGCAGCGCTTCCATCGCGGCCGGGAAGGCGCCCACACCGGGCAGCACCATCACGTCGGCGGCGCCCAGGGTTTCCATGTCGCGGCTGATGCGGCAGCGGTAGCCCAGGCCGGTGAGCGCACGTGCCACGGAAGCGATGTTGCCGGCGCCGTAGTCCACCAGGCCGGCGGTGATCCTGCGGGCACCGCTCATGCCGCCATCTCCATCACCGGCAGCCCGACGCCCACGGTGAACTTGCGCGTGATGCGCCCGTCCGGATGGATGTCGAACAGCCGTCGGTTGGTCGCCGCGTGCACCTGCTTCCAGAACGCATCCACGGTGATGCCGAGGTACTCACAGTACTTCGCGATATAGGCCGGCGAGCAGGCGTCGTCGAAATCCTCGACCAGCTTGATGCCGTCTTCCCGCGACAGGCGGCCGAGGCGGATCTCCTCGTTCACGTAGTCGGTGGTGCGGCCGAAGCCGAACTTGTAGTACTTGATCATCTGGTTGATCGGCGTGAAGTCCTCGTCCAGCGCGGTCACGCCGTACAGGTCGCCGGTGTTGCCGACGTGGTCCGCGCGGATCTCCAGGCCGTCGCCGCACGAATACATCGCGTTGTTCACCAGCGACCAGTCGCCCAGGAACCAGCCCAGGTAGATGATCTGCAGCCCGGCGGAGATGAACTCCTCCGGCAGCGGGTAGTTGTAGGGCAGCAGCTGCTGCGCGGTGTAGCCGGCGTCCTTCATCCACTGCGTGCCCGAAGACAGCGTGTTCATGTGGCGCAGGTTGTTGCCGTCGTAGCCGGTCTTGCCCAGGGTCTTCATGTCGCCCAGCTGCAGCGCCGGGTTCTCGCCCCACAGGATCATGTCGATGCCGTAGCGCAGCGCGATCTGCGGCACGGCGGAAAACAGCGCCAGCTCGGTGGAGCGGAATGAATTGGTGAATTGCGCGAAGCCGTCGCGCTTCAGGCCCTTCCAGGTGGCCGGCGCGGGCGCCGACACCACCACGTCGAAGCCCAGCTCGATCAGGTTCGACAGGTTGGCCATGCCGCGCTCGGTCGCCTGCTCCGGCGGGTAGCTCAGGCACACCAGCAGCGGGTTGATGCCGAACCGGTCGCGCACCCACATGGCCTGCCGCGTCGAGTCCTTGCCGCCGCTGACGCCGATGATGCAGTCGTGGAACACGCCGGGCTTGCGCTTCCGTGCAGCGAAGAGGTCGGCCAGGATGTCGATGCGCTCCTGCCAATCCACCTGCTTGATCGCTTCCACGTAATCACAGGCGGGGCAGGTGCCGCGCTCGCTGAAATGCGTGTTCGGCCGGGTGTCGGGTTGCAGGCAGCGGCAGCAGTATTTCATGCGTTAGGTTCCTTGAGCCTTTGCAGGAATCAACCCTTGAGCAGGTTCCAGTCCAGAGGCGTGCCGCGGGAGATTGACTTCACCGCACGCATGCCCAGCACCGTCTCCATGTACTTCGGCGCCATGCCCATCCCGGGGCGGATGGCGCGCACGTTCTCGGCCGTGAAGGCCTCGCCCGGCTGCATGTCCTTCACCACGTAGAGCGAGCGGCGGTAGGCCAGCGACTTCTTCTCGGCCGCGGTGCCGCCGAAGACCACGCCGCCCATCGCCTGCCAGGCGCGTTCGGTCTCGGTGCGCAGCAGCGCCAGTTCATGCGGCTCCAGCGAGAAGGTGGAATCGACGCCGCCATCGGCCCGGGCCAGCGTGAAGTGCTTTTCCACCACCGTGGCGCCCAGGGCCACCGCGGCAATGGCGGCGCCGCAGCCCATGGTGTGGTCCGACAGGCCGACCTCGCAGCCGAAGGCCTGGCGCATCACCGGGATGGTGTTGAGGTTGGTGTTCTCGGGCGTGGCCGGGTAGGTGCTGGTGCACTTCAGCAGCACGATGTCCTTGGCGCCGGCGGCGCGCGCGGTGCGCAGCGTCTCGTCGATCTCGGCGAGCGACGCCATGCCGGTGGAGATGATCATCGGCTTGCCGGTGGCCGCCACCTTGCGGATCAGCGGCAGGTCGGTGCATTCGAACGAAGCGATCTTGTAGGCCGGCACGCCCAGCGTCTCGAGGAAATCGACCGCCGTCTCGTCGAAGGGCGTGGAGAAGGCGTGCAGCCCGCGGGCGGCGGCGCGCTCGAAGATGGCGGCGTGCCAGTCCCAGGGCGTGTGGGCCTCGTGGTACAGGTCGTACAGCTGGCGGCCGGCCCACAGGCTCTTCGGGTCGTCGATGACGAAGCCGGGCGCGGTGGAGTCCAGCGTCATCGTCTCGGCCGTGTAGGTCTGCAGCTTGATGGCGTCGGCGCCGGAATCGGCCGCCGCGTCCACGATGGCCAGCGCACGGTCCAGCGACTGGTTGTGGTTGCCGGACATCTCGGCGATGACGTAGGGCCGGTGCTCCCGGCCGATGCCGCGGTGGCCGATCTTCATGCCGGCCCTCCGTTGATGACGCGGTTCGTGAATACGTGCAGATGCATGGCCGAGGCACTCCTGGGGGTGTGCCGATCATCGGCCGCGCCCGCGGGAGCGATGCGCCGAAAAGCGGGCCGAAAGCGCCGCTGAACGCGTGAAGCGGGCGCAGCCCGGCGCGGTGGCCGTCCCGTCACCGCCGGTGGCAGCGGCTGTCCTGGGGCCTCTCGGGCCGAGGGCGCCGCAGCGTCGCGCCCGGCCAACGCGCCCGCCATTGTTTCGTTCTGCGATACGCAAAGTCGAAGGGCGGAACATTCTAGGCACCCCCGCAGAAATGACAACGATGATTTCCCCTGGTTGGATATTTGTTTCCGTCTGCATACCATGGGTTCATTCGTTGAAACGCTGGATGCGCCAACGAAACAGCTTTCCCAACCGCCACTGGAGCGCCATCCATGAACCTTGCTTTCCGGGCCAGCCTCACGGCCGCCATCGCCACCTGCCTGCCTGCCCTTGCCTCGGCGCAGTCCAGCGTGCAGGTCAACGGCCAGGTCCGGCTCACCGTCAACCACATCTCGGTCGATGGTGGCAACAGCTTCAACGAACTGCGCGACAACGCCTCGCGCCTGAGCTTCCGCGGCGCGGAAGACCTGGGCGGCGGCCTGCGCGCCACCTTCGGCATGGAGTTCGGTTTCGAGGCCGACACCGGCACCCTCACCTCGCCCAACTTCCGCCACAGCTACGTCGGACTGGGCGGCGGCTGGGGCAACCTGACGCTGGGCCGGCTGGACTCCGCCACGCCCAGCGGATCGCCGCTGTACTCGCAGGTGACCGCGATCACCAGCTTCGCGCCCAACGATGCCGGGGCCACGGCCATCGGCACCTCGATGCTGAACTCGCGCAACCGCGTCTCCAACGCCATCGGCTACGCCACGCCCAACCTGGGCGGCTTCGTCGGCCGCGCCCGCTACTACCTGCGCGGCGCCGGCACCGGCACGGAAGCCGAAGACGACGCCCGCTCACTGGACCTGGGGGTGAACTACGAAGCCGGTCCGCTGAAGCTGGCGCTGGGCTACGGCAAGGACCAGCGCAGCGGCGGCTTGAAGGCGGCCGAGTTCGACGACAAGTGGCAGGCCGGCGTGCGCTACGACTTCGGCGTGGTCGAGCCCTATGCGCTGGTGGGCGTGGACCACTACGCCGCCAAGGCGGGCAACCGCCGCAGCGTGCGCTACTGGATCGCCGGCGTGAAGGCCGGCACCGACCTGCATTCGGTGGTCTTCAACCTGCTGGGCCGCCAGGTGCAGGCCAACCCCAAGGGTGAGCGGCGCCGCGGCCAGCTGGCCTACATGTACAAGCTGTCCAAGCGCACCGAATTGCAGGCCTTCGTCGACGTGGACGACGCCGACTCCACCAAGACCAAGGACCGCACCCGTGCGATCGGCGCCGGCATCCGGCACGACTTCTGACCCTGCCCCACGGCGTCCGGCGGCTTTGCGCCGCCGGACCACGGGCACACGATGAGCCCCGCCCGGTCGCCCGACATCGGCCGTGCCCTTGCGGGGAGGCGCAGCAGCGCCAGGGGTGCACCCATGAACGTCCTCGACCCCGATGGCTGCTACCAAGGAGCCGGCCATGACACCACGCCCCTGCCCTCGCCACACGCCCTCGGGCGCCAAGCCTTCGGGCACCCCGGCCTCCGGCGCCCCGTCCTTCGGCCCCTCGCGTTTCGGCCCGTCGCGGTTCGGCCCGTCGCGCTTCGGCCCCTCGCCCTGGCGCGCCCCGCTGCTGGCCGCTGCCCTGCTGCACGCCGGCGCGGCCGGCGCGCAGTTCAACCCGGCCACCGTCACGCATGAGCCGGCGGCCATGGCCGAGCGCTATCCCGACCCCGCGGTGCGCTACGACACGCCCGCCTTCCGCCCCGGCCGCGCCGACTTCACCGCGCATGCCGAGGTGATGGCCTTCGCCGAGCAGCTGCAGCGCGAATCGCCGCACGCCCGGCTGGAGATCGCCGGCCGTTCCCAGGGCGGGTTGGCGATGCCGCTGATCGTGCTGTCCGCCTGGGGCACGCTGGACACCGCCCGGCCCACGGTGCTGGTGATTGGCCAGCAGCACGGCAACGAACCCGCCGGTGGCGAGGCCGCGCTGGCGCTGGCGCGCCTCCTGGCCGGCCCGCGCTGGGCGCTGCTGGACCGGGTGAACGTGCTGATCCTGCCGCGCGCCAACCCCGACGGCGCCGAGCGCTTCGCCCGCGCCACGCAGAACGGCATCGACGTCAACCGCGACCACCTGCTGCTGCGCACGCCCGAGGCGCAGGCCATCGCCCGCGTCATCGCCGCGCACCGGCCGCAGGTGGTGCTGGACCTGCACGAGTTCAGCGTGGCCGGCCGCTGGGTGGACAAGTTCGGCGCCATGCAGAAGCTGGACGCGCAGGTGCAGCCCGCCACCGTGGGCAACCTGCACGAAGGCATCGCCCGCTGGGCCGGCACCGAGTTCGTCGACCGCCTGCACGCGCAGTGGGCCGCGCACGGCCTGGCCAGCGGCCCCTATCACACGATGTCCCCGGCCAACCCGCAGGACCGCACGGTCTCGATGGGCGGCGTGCAGCCCGACACCGGCCGCAACACCGCCGGCCTGCGCCCCGCCATCAGCCTGCTGGTGGAGGTGCGTGGCGTGGGCCTGGGCCGCGCCCACCTGGCGCGCCGCGTGCACGCCCACGTGGTGGCCGCCACCACGGTGATCGACACCGCCGCCGCCCTGGGCCCGCGCCTGGTGGAACAGGTCAAGCGCGCCGAACGCGAGACCGCCGCCCGCGCCTGCCGCGGCGAGATGGTCATCGCCGCCCGCCACACGCCCGCGCGCTACACGCTGCCGCTGCTGGACGCCACCACCGGCGCCGACCTGGCGGTGGAAGTGGACTGGCGCGCCGCCGAGCCGCTGCAGGTGGACCGCAGCCGCCCCTGGCCCTGCGGCTACCTGCTGAACGCCGCGGCCAGCCGCGGCGCGCTGGACCGCCTGGCCCTGCTGGGCGCGCGCTGGCAGCCGGTGCAGCGGCGCGCGCGCTGGCAGCTGGAGCGCTACGTGGTAACGGCCGAAAGCAGCGGCCAGCGCCAGGACGCGCGCGGCGCCATCGACGACGGCGGCGAAGGCATCCGCAGCCTGCAGGTGCAGACCGAAGCCGTGGCCGAGACCGTGGAGCCCGGCACCATCTACGTGCCGCTGGACCAGCCGCTGGCGCCGCTGATCGCCGCCGCGCTGGAGCCCGACAGCCAGAGCAGCTGGGCAGCCAGCCGGCTGCTGGACCTGCCCGCCTCCGGCCTGCGCCGCGTGCGCGAGCCGCCGCGGGCGGCGTGGCTGGGGGCGCGCTGAACGCGCATCAAGCCGCGTGGCCGTGCACCACCGCGCCCACCGCATGGGCCGGCGCGGTGGTCACGTGCCGCACCATCGCATCCGCCAGTTCGCGCTCGCCGACGAACACCCGCGTGTTGGCCAGCTGCGCCAGCAGCGCCGCCTCGTCCTCGTTGTGGCAGCGCACGACGCATTCGATGCCGGGGTTCAAGGTGCGCGCCGTCTCGATCATCTTCGGCGCACCCACCGGGTCGGGCACCGCGATGACCAGCTGCCGCGCCTCGGCGATGTGGGCCTGGATCAGCACCGCCGGGTCGGCCGCGTCGCCCACCACCGCGGGCAGGCCGCGGGCGCGCAGTTCCTCCACCCGCTCGCGGTTCACGTCCGCCACCACGAAGGGCTGGCCGCGCTGCTGCAGCGCGTCCGCCACGCGCCGGCCCACGCGGCCGTAGCCCACCAGCACCACCTGCTTCGCGAGGTATTTCTGCTCGGTGCTCATCGGCAGCTCGGCCAGCGGGTCGTCGCGGCTTTCCAGCTGTCGTGCCAACGCCGAATGTGAGCGTATCCAGCGCAGCAGCGGCTCGATGGCGGCGAAGACCAGCGGGTTCAAGGTGATCGAGATCAGCGCGCCGGCCAGGATCAGGCTCTGGCCTTCGTTCGGCAGCAGCTTCAGCGACACGCCCAGCGCCGCCAGGATGAACGAGAACTCGCCGATCTGCGCCAGGCTGGCCGACACGGTCAGCGCCGTGTTCAGCGGGTAGCGGAACAGCAGCACGATCAGGAAGGCCGCCAGCGACTTGCCCAGCACGATCACCGCCACCACCGCCAGCACCTTCAGCGGCTGCAGGACCAGGATGCCGGGGTCGAACAGCATGCCCACCGAGACGAAGAACAGCACCGAGAACGCGTCGCGCAGCGGCAGGGATTCCTCGGCCGCGCGGTGGCTGAACTCCGACTCGCGCAGCACCATGCCGGCGAAGAACGCGCCCAGCGCGAACGACACGCCGAAGAGCTGCGCCGAGCCATAGGCGATGCTGACGGCGGCCGCCACCACGCACAGCGTGAACAGCTCGCGCGAGCCGGTCTTGGTCACCTGCCACAGCAGCCACGGAAAAAGGCGCCGCCCCAC
>CBIHPZ010000101.1:0-9391 GCA_966211865.1 uncultured Aquabacterium sp. | reverse complement strand
GGTCGACTTCTCGCCGGCGTAGATCTCCATCCAGTGGATCTTCTTCTTGCCGCCATAGGCCTTTTGCACCGCTGCATCGACGACCTTGATCATCACCGGCGTGATGTCGAAGCCGGTGCCATCGCCCTCGATGAACGGGATGATCGGCTGGTCAGGCACGTTGAGGGAGAAGTCCGGATTGACAGTGATCTTCTGCCCGCCCTCGGGCACCTTGATGTGTTGGTACATGTGGTTTGGCTCCGCGCGCTGCGCTGCTGATGAGGGGAAACCTGCAAATTTTATGTCACCGGGGCTGTCAACCATCCGTTCAGGCGGCCCGTTTCGGGTGAGCCTTCCCAATGAAGGAAGGCGATTTCAAACTTTCGAAAGGCAACTTGAAATGAACAAGCTCCTGGCCGCCCTGATCGCCGCCGCTTTCGCCACCGCTGGCGCCTTCGCTGCTGACGCGAAGAAGGAAGAGAAGAAGGCCGAGGCTCCGGCCGCCGCCGCTTCCGCCGCCAAGAAGGAAGCCAAGAAGGAAGCCGCTCCGGCCGCCAAGAAGGAAGAGAAGAAGGAAGAAGCCAAGAAGTAATCTTGGTTTCCGCCTGGTGACCGCCGCGGCGGTCGCCTTGCCAGACGCCCGGCCCTGCCGGGCGTTCTTCTTTGTGCGCGCCGCGGCCGGCCCTTGTGCCATGAAGCAGGCGCCCATAATCCAGCCGCTCACGACCTTCCCACGATGAAGCCGCTGCTCCACACCGCTCCGCCCGCTACCAGCCTCACCACGTTGTGTGCCCTGCTCGCAGCGCTGGCCACGACGCCCGCCGCAGCCCAACAGCCCCAGCATCTGCCCACGGTGGCCTTGAACGCCGGCATGCACATCGTGCAAGCCCAGGTCGCCGCGTCACCCGACGAGCGCCAGGTCGGCCTGATGTACCGGCGCGACATGCCCACGAACGAAGGCATGCTCTTCGTGTTCGAGGAGGCCGCAGCCCAGTGCTTCTGGATGCGCAACACACTGCTCCCCCTGAGCATCGCGTTCATCGCCGACGACGGCACGATCGTGAACCTGGCGGACATGAAGCCGATGACCGAGGACTCGCACTGTTCCAAGAAGCCCGTCCGCTATGCCCTGGAAATGAATGCCGGCTGGTTCGCCAAGCGCGGGATAGGGCCAGGGTTCAAGCTCGGCGGCGCGCCCTTTTCCAAACGCGGACCTTGAGCGGCCACGCGCGCTGACGCGCTCGGCCGCGCCATCAGCCGTCCCGCCGCTGCTCAGGCGGCCAGGTGAATCGTGAACCGCATGCCCGGCACGGTCGGCCGCGTGCTGGCGTCCAGGCGTCCGCCCATGCGCTCGACGATCTCGCGCGCGATGGCCAGGCCCAGCCCGGTGCCGCCGTCGTTGCGGGTGTCGGCCCGCTCGCCGCGCCAGAAGGGCTCGAAAAGCCGCGGCAGGAGTTCCGGTGGCACGCCGGGCCCGTCGTCTTCCACCTCGATGGTGGCCCCCGCTTCCGCCGCCGCCTGCTGCACCCGCATCACGATGTGCGAGCCGCCGTAGCGCAGGGCGTTGTCCAGCAGATTGACCACCACCTCCCCCAGCCACAGCGGATGAACCCGCGCCTGGACAGGCGTGGGCGGTTCGTCCAGCACCACCGAACGGCCCTCGCGCAAGCCGCGCAGCACCAAAGGCTCGGTCGCCTCGCGCAGCAGCGGCGCGAGGAGTTGCGGCTGGTACTCGGCATCCTCCGACAGTGCGGTTTCCGATCGCGCCAGGCTCAGCAGTTGGCTGATCAGCCGCGACATGCGATCACTCGAGCCGAGCAGCTGCGCCAGCACTGGTTCCCAGCCCCGCCCCGTTTCGGCCGGCGCCGCATGGGCCAACTCCTGCTGAAGATCCTGAACCAGCACGCGGATGCCGGCCACCGGTGTGCGCAGCTGGTGTGCCGCGTCGGCAATGAAGCGCCGCTGCACCGACATGCTGTGCTGCACGTTGTCGAGCAGGGTGTTGATCCGCTCGATGAGCGGCACCGCCTCCGCCGGGACCTGCTGCAGCGGCAGCGGGCGCCAGTCCTGGGCGCCGCGTGCGGCCACCTCGGCGGCCACGTCGCGCAGCGGCTGCAGGCCGCGCCGGATGCCCCAGGCGAGCAGCGCGAAGGTGATGGCGCCCAGCGCCAGCGACGGCAGCAGGATGCCGATCTGGATGTCGCGCGTGGCGGCAGAGCGCTTGCGCGTGCTTTCCACGACGATGATCGACACCGTTCGGTCCAGCATCGGCGACATCACCGAGAACACCACGCCACGCACCGGCTCGCCGGCGTAGAGGTCATCGAAGACGGTGGGTTGCTGCGTGCTGCGACGGTGCCAGGCCGGCACCGGCACCTGGCCGTCTCCCGCCAGCACGTTGCCGTCGGCGTCCACCATGGCGAAGGTGTTGCGGTCGGCGCGGTCCCAGGTGATCAGCTCCATGGCCTGGCGGCTCAAGTCGAGCAGCGGGCCGCGGTCGGTCCACACCACCTTCGCGGCCAGCGCGGTCGCCTCGTCCTGCAGGCCGCGGTCGAAGGCGGCGTTGGCGGCGGCGCGCGCCAGGAACAGCGCGCCGGCAACGGCGATCGCCATGCCCAACAGCCACACCCAGAACAGCGGCTGCAGCAGCTGGCGCCGCAGGCTGGGACCGTGTTCGGCGGCCGGTTCCGCCTTGCGCGCGAGCAGGCCCGACGGCAGGCGAGGCACAGCCTCAGCCCGCGCCTTCGCTGGCGGCCGCGGGTTCCATCACGTAGCCGAAGCCGCGCACCGTCTTGATGACCACGCCCAACTCGGCAAAGCGCTTGCGCAGGCGGTGGACGTAGACCTCGACCGAGTTCTCGCTGAAGTCGGATTCCCAGCTCGACAGCGTGCTGACGATGCTTTCCTTCGGGACGACCCGGCCGGCGCGCTGCATCAGCAGCTGGGTCAGCGCAATCTCGCGCGGGCTCATGCGCACCCGCTCGCCGCGGTAAGTGAGCTCGCGGTGGGCCACGTCGAGCGTCAGGTCGCCGACTGTCAGCACCTCATCGACCCGCCCGTCGGCACGGCGCTTCAAGGCGCGCACACGAGCCACCAGCTCGGGCAAGTCGAAGGGCTTGACGAGGTAGTCGTCGGCGCCGGCGTCCAGGCCCTGCACGCGGTCGCTCAGGTCGTCGCGGGCGGTCAGGAGCAGCACCGGCAAGCGGGCGCCACGGCTGCGCCAGTGGCGCAGCACCTCCATGCCGTCGCGGCGGGGCAGGCCCAGGTCGAGCACGGCCAGGTCGTAGGACACGGCCAGGCCTTCGGTCATCGCCTGCTGCCCGTCGCCCAGCACGTCGACCCGCCAGCCCTCGCGCTCGAAGGCGCGGCTCACGCCCAGGCAAAGGGCACTGTCGTCTTCCACCAGCAGGATGCGCATGGTCCGCGAGCTTATGCCGATGCCGGGAAAAACGAAGCCGGTGAATCCACCGGCTTCACCTGCGTTCAACGGTGGAATCAGCCGAAGTTGGCTTCGGCGAACGACCAGTTGACGAGCGAGTTCAGGAAGGTCTCGACGAACTTCGGGCGCGCATTGCGGTAATCGACGTAGTAAGCGTGTTCCCAGACGTCGATGGTCAGCAGCGGCTTGTCCGCGGTGGTCAGCGGCGTGGCGGCATTGCTGGTGTTGACGATGTCCACCGAGCCATCGGCCTTCTTGACCAGCCAGGTCCAGCCGGAGCCGAAATTGCCCACCGCGCTCTTCGTGAAGGCTTCCTTGAAGGCCGCGTAGCTGCCCCACTTGGCGTTGATGGCCGCGCCCAGAGCGCCCTGCGGCTCACCGCCGCCGGCCGGCTTCATGCAGCTCCAAAAGAAGGTGTGGTTCCACACCTGGGCCGCGTTGTTGAAGATCGGCCCGCTGGACTTGCGGACGATGTCTTCGAGCGACAGGCCGGCGAACTCGGTGCCCGGCACCAGGTTGTTCAGGTTGGTGACGTAGGCCTGGTGGTGCTTGCCGTGGTGGTACTCGAAAGTCTCCTTCGACATGTGCGGCTGGAGCGCGTCAGGGGCGTACGGAAGGGGCGGCAGGGTGAACGTAGACATGAGCGTGTCCTTCTCGTGATCGGCGCCCGCGCGGGCACCGGGTTGTGGGATGCGGCGGGCATTGTAGGCAGCGTGCCGGGCGCGACACGCCAGCGTGGCCGACCAGGTTGCGGTCGCTGCGCCAGCCGGCCCTCAGCGTTCCGGCCGGCCGGGCGCCATGCCTTCATCGAGGGCCAAGCGGACAACGTCGACTTCGGCACTGCCATCGGCCCAGCGCGCGGACAGGCGCTGCCCCGGCTGCAGGGCGCGTACCGAGGTGACGGCATGCCCATCACCATCCGCCAGCCAGGCGTAGCCGCGCATCAGCACCCGGCGCGGATCGGCCGCGTCGAGCCGAACGGCCAGGTGGCCGAGCCGCTCGCGCTCCGCCGCCACGCGGCGCGCCGCAGCGACGCACAGGCGCGACTGAAGCGGCTCCAGCCGCCAGCGCCGGGCGCGCAAGGCTTGTGCGAATGCCGTTTCGGCACGCTGCGCCAGGGCAACCAGTCTCGCGCGCTCCCGGTCGACCAGCCGGGCCGGCCGCCCCAGCCGCAGCGCCAGGCGATCCAGGCGCTGGGCGTGCCCGTCCAGCCGGCGCTGCACCGCGGACGACAGCAGCGCCTGCAGCCGCGCCAGGCGCTGCAGTTCGTCGGCCCGGCGCGGCGTGGCCAGCTCGGCCGCCGCCGTCGGGGTCGGCGCACGCAGGTCGGCGGCCAGTTCGGCGAGGCAGACGTCGGTCTCGTGCCCCACCCCGCACACCACCGGCAAGGGGCTGGCGGCCACGGCGCGCACGACCTGCTCGTCATTGAAGGCCCACAGGTCTTCCAGCGAGCCGCCGCCGCGGCAGACGATGAGCGTGTCCACCTCCGCCCGTTCGCCGGCGCGCTGGATGGCGCGGGCCAGCTGCGCCGGCGCCTCCGGCCCCTGCACCGGTGCCGGGTAGACGATGACCTTCACGTGCGGCGCACGCCGGGCGATGGCCGTCAGCACGTCGTGCAGCGCCGCCGCGGCCAGTGAGGTGACGACGCCGATGCGGCGCGGATGCGCGGCGATCGGCCGCTTGCGCGAGGCATCGAACAGACCCGCCGCCTCCAGCCGCGCCCGGGTGCGCAGGAACAGCTCGTACAGCGACCCGCTGCCCAGGCGCTGCATGGACTCGACCACGCACTGCAGCTCGCCGCGCGCCTCGTACACGCCGATTCGGCCGCGCAGTTCCACCTGCTGGCCGTCCGCCGGCCGGAAGTCCAGCAGCACGGCGGCGCGACGAAACATCGCGCAGCGCAGCACGGCGGCCTGGCCGTCGCCGTCCTTCAGGGTGAAGTAGCAATGGCCGCTGGCCGCCCGGGTGAAGCCGGAGAGCTCGCCGCGGACGGCGACGGCACCCAGGCGCGACTGCAGCGCGTCGCTGGCCGCCAGCAGCAAGGCGGCCACGCTCCAACTGCGCGGCGCGGGCTCGTCCGTCAGCACGGATCACCCCCGCCAGCGGCCCCGCCAGCCGCACCACAAAGGTACGAATTCCACAGTGCGGCGGATGCTGACTCATTCCACCGGCACACCGTCATGGAATCGTCGCAATGGTGCAAGTGCTTGATTTTGAACAAGAAAGTAGTGCTTAAAAATGCAGCAATCCGTTGCGGGCCACGATTTGGCGCCATTCCCGGCCTGCCGGGACAGGCTTGCCCACAAACTTATCCACAGCAACGGTGGATTGTTCGACGGCCTGCGGGCGCACGGCCATTGAGCAGCGATTCGAGAGGGAGGAGCGGGGCGCGGAGGGGACGCCATAATCGCGGCTCCTTGCGGCCCGACCGGCCGCGACAAGCCCCTGAATCCATCCGCGAGGAACCCCTTGCTGTCGATCATACAAGCGGCCGGATGGCCGATCTGGCCGCTGATCCTGTGCTCCATCGTGGGGCTCGCCCTGGTCGTCGAACGCTTCATGACGCTGCGCGAACAGCGCATCGCGCCGCCGCGTCTGCTCGACGAGGTGATTGCAGTGACCCGCCAGGGCCTGCCTTCACCCGACGTGGTGGCGAAGCTGCACGACAACTCCGTGCTGGGCGAGGTGCTGGCGTCGGGCCTGCGCGCGGTGGCCAGTGATCCGCGGCTCAACGAAGCCGGCCTGCGCCAGGTCTTCGAGAACGCCGGGCGCATCGGCGTGCACCAGCTGGAGCGCTACCTGAACACGCTGGGCACCATCGCCGCCGCCGCGCCATTGCTGGGCCTCTTCGGCACGGTGATCGGCATGATCGAGATCTTCGGCTCGCAGGCGCCCACCGGCGGCTCCAACCCGGCGATGCTGGCGCACGGCATCTCGGTGGCGCTGTACAACACCGCGTTCGGCCTGATCATCGCCATCCCGGCGCTGATGTTCTACCGCTACTTCCGCGGCAAGGTCGACGAGTACACGCTGCAGCTTGAACTCTCCGCCGAACGCCTGCTGCCGCACCTGACGCGCTTCCAGGTCAAGCCCACGCAGACCGCCCCAGGCGCCTGAACGAGCGGCCATGAACTTCAAGCATCGGCGGCCTGAAGAGCCGGAAATCAACCTGATCCCGTTCATCGACGTGCTGTTGGTGATCCTGATCTTCCTGATGCTGTCGACCACCTACAGCAAGTACTCCGAGCTGCAGATCACCCTGCCGGTGGCCGACGCCGAGCGGCTGAAGGAGCGCCCGGGCGAGGTGCTGGTGTCGGTGACGGCGGACGGCCGCTACCTCATCAACCACAAGCCGATCGAGGGCCGCAGCGTCGAGGTGCTCGCCGCGGAGCTGCGCGCGGCCGCCGGCACGTCCGGCGACCAGGCCGTGGTCATCGTGTCCGCCGACGCGCTGGCGGCCCACCAGGCCGTGATCAACGTGATGGACGCGGCACGGCGCGCGGCGCTGCCGCGGCTGACCTTCGCCACGCAGGTCAACAGCGGCAACTGACCGCCTGCCGATGGCCGCGCCAGCGCCTGCCGAGCGGTCGGCCTCGCGTGCCTCACGGGCATCAGCCCTGGAAGCCTGGCTGCAGAAGCAGTGGCAAGCGCCGACCGTGGGCGCCTCGCTGCTGTTGCGACCGCTGGCGCTGCTGTACGGCACGCTGGCCGGGCTGCACCGCCTGCAGTACGCCACCGGCTTGCGCCGCGCCCGGCATGCGCCACGGCCCGTGGTCGTCGTGGGCAACCTGGTCGCCGGCGGCGCGGGCAAGACGCCGACCGTCCTGGCGCTGGTCCGGCAGCTGCAAGCCCTGGGGCGCCGGCCGGGGGTGGTTTCCCGCGGGCACGGGCGGGCCGATGGCGGCGTGCAACTGGTCACCCGAAAAAGCAGCGCCGCTGAAGTCGGCGACGAACCCTTGCTGATTCACCTGCGCACGGACGCGCCCGTCGCCGTCGGGCGCGACCGGCTCGCCGCCGCGCACGCCTTGTGCCAGGCCCATCCCGAACTGGACCTGCTGATCGCCGACGACGGCCTGCAGCACCATGCCCTGGCGCGCGAGCTGCAGGTGCTGGTCTTCGACGACCGCGGCGTCGGCAACGGCCGGCTGCTGCCTGCGGGCCCGCTGCGTGAGCACGCCCCGCGGCGCCTGCCGCCGCGCACCTTGGTGCTGTACACGCATGGCAACGCATCCACCCCGCTGCCCGGCACCATCGGCAGGCGCCGCCTGGCCGGGCTGACGCCGCTGCCCGCGTGGTGGGCCGGCGAAGCGGCCGATCCCCAAGCCTGGTCCGCGCTGGCGAACCGCCGGGTGTGGGCGGCGGCGGGCCTGGCCCGGCCCGAGCCCTTCTTTGCGATGTTGGAAGCGCAAGGCCTGCAGGTGCACCGCCTGCCGCTGCCCGACCATGCCTCCTTCAGCCCCCTGCCCTGGCCCGCCGATGCGCAGGACGTGGTGGTGACCGAGAAGGACGCGGTCAAGCTGCGGCCCGGGCACTGCGGCGGCGCCCGCGTGTGGGTCGCGACGCTAGACTTCGACGTTCCCACCGACTTCGCGCGCCAGGTGCTGCAGCAGCTGGACGCGCCCGCGCCATGAGCCTGGACCACCGCCTGATCGACCTGCTTGTCTGCCCGCTGTGCAAGGGCCCGCTGACGATGGGGCGCACCGAAAGCGCCCAGCCTGCGGAGCTGGTCTGCCCGGCGGACCGCCTGGCCTTCCCGATCCGCGACGGCATTCCGGTGATGCTGGAATCCGAAGCCCGCCCCCTGGAAGCCCAGGACGGCGCGCCGGCCCCGGCCGCCTGAGTCGCGGTTTCTTGAGCCGCATGAGCTTCACCGTCGTCATCCCCGCCCGGCTCGCCAGCACGCGCCTGCCGGACAAGCCGCTGGCCGACATCGCCGGCATCCCGATGGTGGTTCGCGTGGCCCAGGCGGCCCGCGCCAGCCGGGCTTCACGCATCGTCGTGGCGGCGGACTCGCCGCGCATCGCCGAAGCCTGCGCCCAGCATGGCGTCGAAGCCGTGCTGACGCGCGCCGACCACCCCAGCGGCAGCGACCGCCTGGCCGAGGCCTGCGAACGCCTGGGGCTCGATGGCGAAGCGCGCGTGGTCAACGTGCAGGGCGACGAGCCGCTGATCGCCGCGGCCATGATCGACGCCTGCGCGCAGCTGCTGGACACCCGCCCCGACTGCGTGATGTCCACCGTCGCGCACGAGATCGACGAGCCTGCCGAATTCGCGAACCCGAACGTGGTGAAGGTGGTGCTGGACGCGAAATCCCGCGCGCTGTACTTCTCGCGCGCCCCCATCGCCTGGTGGCGCGACGGCTTCGCACAGGGCGGCATCACGACCTTGCCCAGGCCCGCACCGCTTCGGCACGTCGGCCTCTACGGCTACCGCGCCGGCTTCCTGCGCCGCTTCCCGACACTGGCCGTGTCGCCGCTGGAACAGGTGGAGGCGCTGGAGCAGCTGCGCGTGCTGTGGCATGGCGAGCACATTGCCGTGCACGTCAGCCCGGAGCGGCCCGGGCCCGGCGTGGACACGCCGGAAGACCTGGCCCGGGTGCGCGCCCTGTTCGCCGCCGAATCGCGTTGAGCCGCGCGGAAGCGCTCGCCTGGCTGCCGTCAGTTTGGCGCAGGTGACGCGGGCGATAATCCGCGCCGACCAGACACCCTGCCACGCGGGACCGCCGGGGCAGCCACATCACGAGACAACCGAGGAACGGATGAGACTGATCCTGTTGGGGGCGCCCGGCGCCGGCAAAGGCACCCAAGCCGCCTACATCTGCAAGAAGTACGGCATTCCCCAGATTTCCACCGGCGACATGCTGCGCGCCGCGGTGAAGGCAGGCAGCGAACTGGGCGTGGCGGCCAAGAAGGTGATGGACGCGGGCGGCCTCGTCAGCGACGACATCATCATCGGCCTGGTGAAGGAACGCAT
>CBIHPZ010000100.1:0-9413 GCA_966211865.1 uncultured Aquabacterium sp. | reverse complement strand
CAACAAGTCTTCACCCTCGGCCAGAACGGCCTGTACATGCTGCTGATGATCTCGGCGCCCATCCTGCTGGCGGTGCTGGTGGTGGGCCTGGTGATCAGCGTGTTCCAGGCCGCGACGCAGATCAACGAGCAGACCTTGAGCTTCGTCCCCAAGGTGCTGGCGGCGGTGGCGGTGCTGGCGATTGCCGGGCCGTGGATGATGACCATGCTGGTGGACTACATCCGCCAGACGCTCACCTCCATCCCCTCGATGCTGGGCTGACGGCATCCCACACGCGCCGGCGACGTGATCTCGTTCACCGACGCCCAGCTGATGGGCTGGCTCAACCCCATCCTGTGGCCCTTCCTGCGCGCGCTGGCGCTGATGACCAGCCTGCCGGTGTTCAGCCAGCGCTCGGTGCCGATGCGCGTCAAGGTGGCACTGGCCTTCTTCATCGCCATCGCTTGCCAGGCCTCGCTGCCGGCCATGCCGGTCATCGCGCTGGATTCGGCGCTGGCCTGGATCGTGGTGCTGCAGCAGGTGCTGATCGGCGTCTCGCTGGGCTTCGCGGTGCGCGTGGTGTTCGCGGCGGTGGAGTTCGCGGGCGAGGTCATCGGCCTGCAGATGGGCCTCAATTTCGCGGGCTTCTTCGACCCCGTCACCGCCAGCCAAGGCACCGCGTCGGGCCGCTTCTTCGGCACCATGGTGGCGTTCCTCTTCATCATCATCAACGGCCACCTGGCCATCATCGCGGCGCTCATCAAGAGCTTCAGCGCCTTCCCGGTCGGCCCCGAGCCCTTTGCGTTCCTGCGCGCCGTGCAGCCGCACGTGTGGGGCAGCGAGGTGTTTGCCATCGGCCTGTGGATCGCGCTGCCGCTGGTGGGCATGCTGCTGTTCGTGAACCTGGTGCTGGGCGTCATCTCGCGCGTGGCGCCGCAGATCAACATCTTTGCCATCGGCTTTCCGGTCACGCTGGGCGTGGGCCTGATCGGCATGCTGCTGACGCTGCCGTTGCTGCAGCAGCCCTTCACGATGGCGCTGGAGCGCATGCTGGAGCACTTCCAGTAACGACGCGGCGGCGCGAGGCATTCAAGCCGCCGCGCCTTCTGGTCGAAATGCCAGCGAGAGGCCGCCGCTGTCCGGGCGGTCCCGAACGGAGCCCAGCCCATGTCCCGCATCGACCGCTTCTTCGCCCAGGCCAACCAACTGCCCGCGCTGCCCGAGGTGGCGCAGCGGCTGCTGGACTGCTTCCGGCGCGAGGACGTGTCGCTGGTGGAGCTCTCGGAACTCATCGCGCGTGATTCGGCGCTGGCCGCGCGCGTGCTGCGGCTGGCCAATTCGGCGCGCTACGGCAGCCGCCGGCGCGTGGCGCACCTGCCCGACGCCGCCGCGCTGATCGGCCTGAATGGCCTGCGCGGCCTGGCGCTGGCCGCCGCGCTGGTGGACGTGTTTCCCCGCCCGCGCGGCTTCGACCGCCAGCGCTTCTGGCGCCAGAACCTGGCCACCGCCGGCAACGCCCGCGCGCTGGCCGTGCTGCTGGACCACGACGCCGCGCTGGCCGAGGTGGCCGGCCTGCTGCTGCGCAGCGGCCAGGTGCTGATGCTGATGACCGAGCCCGGCCAGGTGGCGCTGGTCGAATCGCTGGCCGGCGCGCCGGACAGCGTCTTCACCCTGGAACGGGAGCATTTCGGCTGCACGCATGCCGAGGTGTCGGCCGAACTGGCGGCCCGCTGGCACCTGCCGCTGGAGCTGGTGGACGCGCTGTACACCGCCGGCAACCCGATGGCGGCCGAGCCCTTCTCCGCGCTGGGTGGCGTGCTGCGCCTGGCCAGCGTGCTGGCCGACGCCGGCGAGGACGGGCTGGACCGCGTGCAGGCCGCCAGCGTGGCGCAGGGCGGCCTGATGGCGCGGCTGCAGCTGGGTCCGGAACTGCTGAGCGTGCGCCTGCCCGCGCACGAGCTGCTGGTGGCGCCGGCCGACGAAATCCCGGCGTGACGCGCAGCGCGTGACGGAGTTCACGCCCGACGACTGACCCGCATCAAGCCGCGCCCGCCGTGGCCGATGAGCCCCGGATGCTGATTGCCGCTGCACTGCTGGCGGGGCTGGTCGCTGGCGTCTTGCTGGCCCGGGTGTGGCAACCGGCGCTGCGGCATGTGCGCCGCCGGTTCGGGCGGACCGCCCCCGAGACACCTTCCCCGCCCGAGGAACAGGCCGAGGCCGCCACCGTCAACGTGCGCGAGGCGCTCAGCGAGCAGGGCCGCATCCTCGAGATGATCGCCACCCGCGCGCCGCTGCCCGAGGTGCTGGACCGGCTGGTGCGGCTGGCCGAATCGCAGCTGCGCGGCCAGACCGTGGCCATCGTGCTGCCGGACGACACGGCGCCGGAAGCGGCCGATGCACCGCCCGGCTGGTCGGCGCCCATCCTGTCGCACAACGACGCGGTGCTCGGCAGCGTGGCCGTCCAGGACCGCCCCGCGGGCCGCGCCCCTCGCCTGCCCACCGCCCACGACCGCCACTGCATCGACGCCGTGGCGCGGCTGGCCGGCATCGCCATCGAGCGGCAGCGCTCGGAGCAGCGCATCCGCCACATGGCGCACCACGACGAGCTGACCGGGCTGCCCAACCGCGCGCTGCTCAACGCCCGGCTGGCGCAGGCGCTGGCCCAGGCACGCCGCACGGGCCGGCCGCTGGGCCTGCTGTTCCTCGACCTGGACGGCTTCAAGTACATCAACGACAGCCTCGGCCACGAGGTCGGCGACCGACTGCTGCGCACCGCCGCCGTGCGGCTGCAGGCCATCGTGCGGCCGGGCGACACGGTGGCGCGCCTGGGCGGCGACGAGTTCGTCGTGATGCTGGTGGACCTGAAGCGGCCGGAAGACGCCGCCGCCATCGCCCACGACATCGTGCAGGCCCTGTCGCGCCCGCTGCGGGCGGACGAGCGCACCCTGCACGTCACCGCCAGCGTGGGCGTGGCCACCTTCCCGGCCGATGGCGACAGCGCCGAGCTGCTGCTCAAGCACGCCGACGCCGCGATGTACCGCGCCAAGGCCCACGGCCGCAACGGCGTGCAGTGCTACACGCGCGACATGGGCCTGCAGGCGCACCAGCGGGTGGAACTGCAGACCGCCCTGCGCCTGGCGGTGGAGCAAGGCCAGTTCGAGCTGCACTACCAGCCCCAGTGCGCACCGGAATCGGGCCGCATCGTCGCCATGGAGGCGCTGATCCGCTGGCAGCACCCCGAGCTGGGCCTGGTCAGCCCCGAGCGCTTCATTCCCCTGGCCGAGGAAACCGGCCTCATCGCGCCCATCGGCCGCTGGGTGCTGCGCACCGCCTGCCGCCAGCTGCAGGCCTGGCATGCCGCGGGCCACACGCGGCTGGTGATGGCCGTGAACCTCTCGGCCCGGCAGTTCCTGGCGCAGGACATTCCGCAGCTGGTGCGCGAGGTGCTGGAAGAACACGGCCTGCCGGCCCGCGCGCTGGAACTGGAGCTGACCGAGACCGCGCTGATGCACAACGCCGAATCGGTGCGCGCCACCTTGCAGGCGCTGAAGGACCTGGGCGTGGTGCTGGCGCTGGACGACTTCGGCACCGGCTATTCCAGCCTCAACCACCTGCGCCGCTTCCCGATCGACGCCATCAAGATCGACAAGTCCTTCACCGCCGAGATGGCCAGCAGCGACGACACCACCGCCATCGTGCGCGCCATCGTCGCCATGGCGCGTTCGCTGGGCGTGCAGACGGTGGCCGAGGGCGTGGAGAACGAGGCGCAGCTGCGCTTCCTGGCGGCGCTGCAGTGCGACCGGGTGCAGGGCTACCACCTGGGCCGGCCGCAACCGCCTGCCGAGCTGACCGCCGCCCTGGGCGAGCCCGACGACCTGCCCGCCTGCGACCTGCTGCTCGAATCGGCCTCGTCCTGAGGCCGGCCGCCCGTTCGGGTGCACAGCCGAAGCGTTCGGCGCGAAATTGGTGCAAATCCGCCCTCTTTTGATAACCAGCAAAACTGAAACTCGCCGATAAAGTCGGGTGTCCCGAGCATCCGCTGTGCGAAACCCCTTTTCCTTCCGACCCCGGCGCGGCGCCGTTCCCATGCCCGGGCTGCCCCAGTCGCTGCGCAGCCAGTTCATGCTGGGCATCCTGGCGCTGTCCGTGCTGATCGTCGCCATCGGCATGGCCGGCGTCTATGCGCTGCGCAATGGCAGTGACGCGGCCCAACGCCTGGCGCAGCAGCAGCTGGAGCATGCGCAGCAGTCGCAACGGCTGGCGGTGCATGCCAGCGCGGTGGAACGCGAACTGGCACGCTGGCTGGCCGCCGCCTCGCCCGAGCAGCTGGAACGCAGCCACGAGGCGCTGATCGACCAGGTGCGCCTGCTGGAAGCACTGCTGAACCTGCAGCCCGTGGCCGGCGAAGGCCTGCCGCAGGGCGCGGTGCTGGACAGCGCGCGCCAGCTGCGGGCCAGCATCGAACACCTGCGCGCCCTGCTGCGCGCCGGCGCGGACAGCGGCGCCAGCCCTTCGGCCGACGAGGCCCTGCGCATCGCCGCCCAGCGGGTGGAGGTGGCGCGCCACAGCGAGCTGCTGGTCACCGGCGCGCTGCAGCACGTGGCCGAGCACGAACGCGCCTACCGGGAAGCCCTGGACGCGCTGGTCGCGCATTCCACCGGCAACCAGCGTGGCATCGTGCTGCTGCTGGTCATCGCGCTGCTGTTCACCTGGATGGTGGCCAGCCTGTTCCTCGGCCGCCACCTGTTGCGGCGCCTGCAGCAGGTCAGCCGCCACCTGCGCAGCGACGGCGCGGCCGGTGCGCGCGGCGCCGGGTCGGCCGAGCTGGCCCAGCTGGTCGAAGGCGGCGACGAGATCGCCCACATGGCGCGCGCCGTGCGACACCTGCTGGCCGACCGCGAGGCGCTGCAGGCCCGCACCGCCGAGCTGTTCGCAGCGCAAGAGGCGCTGACCGAGCAGGGCCGCATCCTCGAGCGCATGGCCCACCACGACGAGCTGACCGGCCTGCCCAACCGTGCGCTGCTCAACGACCGCCTGGCCCAGGCGCTGGCGCAGGCGCGCCGCAGCGGCCGCCCGCTGGGCCTGCTGTTCCTCGACCTGGACGGTTTCAAGGACATCAACGACAGCCTGGGCCACGCCACCGGCGACCGCCTGCTGCAATCGGTGGCCCAGCGCCTGCGCGGCCTGGTGCGTGAAGGCGACACCGTGGCGCGGCTGGGCGGCGACGAGTTCGTCGTGATGCTGGTGAACCTGGCGCAGGCCGGCGACGCCGTGGAGGTCGCGCGCGCCATCGCCGAGGCCCTGGCGCGGCCGCACCCGGTGGACGAGCACCGCCTGCACGTCACCGCCAGCATCGGCGTGGCCGCCTTCCCGGAAGACGGCGACAGCGCCGGCGCGCTGCTCACGCACGCCGACGCGGCCATGTACCGCGCCAAGGCCCAGGGCCGCAACGCGGTGCAGTGCTACACGCATGAAATGAGCGTCCATGCGCGCCAGCGCATGGAGCTGCAGGGCGCGTTGCGCGAAGCCATCGAGCGCGGGCAGTTCGAGCTGCACTACCAGCCGCAGCTGGAACTGGCGAGCGGCCGCCTGCGCGGCGTGGAGGCGCTGATCCGCTGGCAGCACCCGCAGCTGGGCCTGGTCAGCCCCGACCGCTTCATCCCGCTGGCCGAGGAAACCGGCCTCATCGCGCCGCTGGGCGAATGGGTGCTGCGCACCGCCGGGCGCCAGCTGCAGCACTGGCGCGCGGCCGGCCACACCACGCTGGTGCTGTCGGTCAACCTGTCCGCCCGCCAGGTGGAAGCGCCGGCCCTGCCGCGCCTGGTGCAGCAGGTACTGGACGATTGCCAGCTGCCCGCGCCCAGCCTGGAGCTGGAAATCACCGAGACCGCGCTGCTGCACAACGCCGACCCGGTGCGCGCCACCCTGCAGGCGCTGAAGGACCTGGGCGTGGCGCTGGCGCTGGACGACTTCGGCACCGGCTACTCCAGCTTGAGCCACCTGCGCCGCTTCCCGATCGACACCATCAAGATCGACAAGTCCTTCACCGCCGAGATCGGTGCCAGCGCCGACACCGCCACCATCGTCCGCGCCATCGTCGCGCTGGCCCGCTCGCTGGGCGTGGAGACGGTGGCCGAGGGTGTCGAGACCGCGGCGCAGCTGCGCTTCCTGGCCCTGCTCGGCTGCCACCACGCGCAGGGCTACCACCTGGGCCGGCCGGTGCCGGCCGCGGCCATCGATGCGCTGCTGGCCTTGCCGCCCACGGCCTGGCGTGAAGCGGGCGCCGCGCTGGCGCAGGCCGCCTGAGGGCGCGAGGCCGAAGCACGCGCGCGGCCGCCGCGGGCTGCTGAAGTTAGGGGGGCCCGCGGTGCCCGCAGGGCCGTTCTTTCGCCGTAGAGTGCAGGCCCCATGCCAGCGCCGCGATGTCCCGCCTGCAGCCGCGCCCACGCGCGCAGCCACGTCTTTTGCCCGTATTGCGGCACGCCGCTGAAGCTGCAACCCGAGCTGAAGCAGGTCAGCGTGCTGTTCGCCGACCTGTGCGACTCCACCCGCCTCATCGCCGGCCGCAGCCCTGAAGGCGCGCAGCAGTTCCTGCAGCAGGCGCTGGACCTGATGCAGACCAGCATCGAGGCCTTCGGCGGCACCCTCAGCCAGGACCGCGGCGACGGCGTGGTGGCCGTCTTCGGCGCCCCCCGTGCCCAGGAAGACCACGCGCTGCGCGCCGCGCTGGCAGCCCTGCAGATGCAGCGCGCGGCGCAGGCCAAGGCGCTGACCCTGCGCGTCGGCCTCCATTCCGGCGAGGCGCTGGTCAAGGTCGTGGCCGACAGCAGCGGCGCCTTCCGCGGCATCGACGGCAAGGTGGTGCACCTGGCCGCCCGCCTCGAACAACTGGCGCGGCCGGCCAACGTGCTGCTCAGCCACGACACCTGGCGCCTGCTGGGCGAGCAGGTGGAAACCCGCTCGCTGGGCCTGCACGCCATCCGCGGCTTCGATGAACAGATGGAGCTGCACGAGCTGGTGGACGTGCAAGGCGCCTCCGCCGCCGCCCCCATGCTGCGCCGCCGCCGCATGGCGCCGCTGATCGGCCGCGACGCCGCGATGGCCGGGCTGATGGCCAGTGCCCGCGCCGTGCGCGCCGGCCGCCACCGCTGCCTGGGCCTCGTCGGCGAGGCCGGCGTCGGCAAGTCACGCCTGTTGTCGGAGTTCTGCGACCGCGCCGCGGCCGAAGGCTTCGCCCCCGTCGTCGTGCACTGCCGCGCCTACCTCGCCGACAGCCCGCTCTCCGCCGCGGCCGAACTGGCGCAGGCCCTGCTGCGCGCCGGCGGCATAACGCCCGAAGCACTCGGCGAAGCCACCGCGGTGCCGCTGCTCAACCTGGTCGGCGGCGGTTCGGTCGACGACGAATGGGAAAAGCTCGCGCCGCGCCTGCGCCGCCAGCGCATCGGCTCGGCGCTGGAGACCCTCCTGTGCCTGCTGGCCGCCGCGCGCCCGCAGCTGGTGGTGATCGAGGACTTCTTCCTCGCCGACCAGGAAAGCCAGCGCCTGGTCGACGCCGTGCTGCCGCGCCTGCAGGAAGCGCCGGTGCTGGTGTGCCTGAGCTACCGCACCGGGTTCGCCCACCGCTGGCACGACGCGCCCTGGTTCACCGAGCTGGCCGTGGCCCCGCTCAGCAGCACCGAGATGCAGCGCCTCGCGCTTGCGCTGCTGGGCGACGACCCCACGCTGCGCGGCGTGCGCGACGAACTGGTGGACCGCGCCGACGGCAAGCCCTTCTTCCTGGAGCAGCTGGCGATCAGCCTGGTCGACGACGGCACCCTGGTCGGCCCGCCGGGCGGCTACCGCGTGGGCACCGTGCGCACGCAGTTGCCGGCGCCCGGCTCCATCTCGGTCGTCACCGCCGCGGTCGTCGACCGCCTGCCCGCCCCCGCCAAGGCCTGCCTGCGCGCCGCCGCCGTGCTGGGCGGCCCCATCCCGCGGGCCGACGTCGCCTTCATGACCAGCCTGCCCGACGACGAGGCCGCCGCCGCGCTGCGCGCCTGCGCCGACGCCGGCCTGCTGCGCGCCGCCTCGGCAGACGGCAGCGCCTATGAATTCCGCCATGCGCTGGTGCAGGACGCGGTGCTGGGCTCACTCACCCGCGCCACCGCGGTCACCTTGCGGCGCGCGGCCTACGCCGCGCTGTCGCGCCAGCATGCCGACGACCCGCGCTGGACCGCCGTGCTGGCCCGCCATGCCTTCGAAGGCGAGCTGTGGGCCGACGCCGCCGGACTGTGGGCGCGCGCCATCTCGCACTCGGTGCTGCGCTCCGCCCCGCGCGACGGCCTGCGCCAGTTCCAGCTCGGCTGCCAGGCCGCGGCGCAGGTCACCGACCCGCTGCTGCAGCAGCAGCTGGAGATGAGCCTGCGGCTGGAAGTCATCGGCGCGCAGATGCCCCTGGGCCAGGTCGACGAGATGCTGGCCAACCTGGCCTGCGCCGGCGACCTGGCGCACGCACTGGGCGACCACCGCCGCCTGGCCTCGGTGCGCCAGCAGCACGCGCTGCTGCTGTGGATGCGCGGCCGCTACGAGGAAGGCCTGGTCGAGACCGAAGCCGCGCTGAAGGCCGGCCACGCCGCCGACCGCCGCGTGCTGCTGCTGGCCGCCGGCATGGTGCGGGTGCTGTGCTTCCACGGCCTGGGCCGCTATGCCGAGGCCGCCCAGCTGGTGCGCCAGGTGCGCGAGGACTACGCCGACGAAATCTCCGCCGCCACCATCCCGCCCGGCTGGGCCACGCTGCCCGGGGTCAACCTGCAGGCCTTCCTGGCCAGCGCGCTGTGGTCGATGGACGACGTCGACGGCGCCGTGGCCGCGTGCAACGAGGGTTATCGCCAACTGGCGCTGCAGGATCACCCGTACTCGCGCGGCCTGGTCGACTTCGTGCAGGCGCAAATCTGGCTGGAACGCGGCCGTGCCGCCGATGCCGAGGTGCTGATGGCCGAAGCCGTGCAGATGTGCCTGCGCTGCGACATCCTCATGCTGTACCCCTGCGTCGCCGCGCTGCTGGGCGGCGCCATGGCCTTGAACGGCCGCCCGGCCGAGGCCATCGGCCTGCTGAGCAAGGCGCTGGACAGCGGCACCGCCTCGGTCGGCGGGACCTACGGCGAGTTCCTGCTGCTGCACTGGCTCTCGGTGGCCCTGCTGCGCGCCGGCCAGGAGGAAGAGGCCGAACGCCGCGCCACCCAGGCCCTGCGCTTCGCCATCGAAGGCTCGCAGTTCGGCCACGCGGTGCACGCCCGCCTGCAAAGCGGCGAAGCCCTGGCCGCCCTGGGCCGCGTGCCCGAAGCCCTGCGCACGCTGGAAGCCGCACAGAACTACGCCCGCCGGCATCGCATGCCCTTCTCCGAACAGCGGGCAGCCCAGCGAATCGCGGAGGTCAAGGCGGGGTATGCGCTGGC
>CBIHPZ010000099.1:0-9463 GCA_966211865.1 uncultured Aquabacterium sp. | reverse complement strand
TTCATGGGCTACCCCATCAACAACTTCAGCACCCTGGAGCTGGCGATGGCGCGCCAGGCGGTGGCCGTGGCGGCCGCGGGCGGGCAGGCCTTGGTGGCCTTCGACGGCATCCGTCGCGAAGCCGCGGCCGAGGCCTTCCGGCACGAGGCCGATGCGCTGCACACCGCGCTGCCCAACCCGGCTGGCGCGGCACTGCCCGGCCTGGCGGCGTACCTGGTGGCCGCCGACAAGCTCATCCGCCGCTTCCGGCCCGACGTGGTGCACAGCTACTTCGGCCCCAGCGCCGGTGCGCTGAACGAACTGGCGCTGCTGCACCCGCGCGTCAGCTTCGTGCGCAGCATCGGCAGCACGCCGGTGCCTTCGCAGCGCGGGGCGCGTTTCCCGCGCCTGCGCGAGGCCAAGTGGCGGCTGTCGCTGCGGCACCAGGACGCGATCGTCTGCGTGGCCCCGCACATCGCCGAACAGCTGCGCGGCTTCGGCGTGGATGCGGCGCGCCTGCACGTCATCCCCAACCCCACCGACCTGCGCCGCTTCACGCCCCGGCCCGCCGGCGCGGGCGACGGGCCGCTGACGCTGGTCTTCCTCGGCCGCCTCGACCCGGTGAAGAACCTGGGCGGCCTGCTGCGCGGCTTCGCGCTGGCCGCGGCCGGGCTGCAGCCGCTGCGCCTGCGCATCTACGGCGAAGGGCCGGAACGGCCGGGCCTGACCGCGCTGATCCGCCAGCTGGGCCTGTCCGACCGCGTGACGCTGATGGGCCGCACCGACGACGTGCCCGGCGTGCTGCGCCAGGCCGATGCCTACGTGCAGGCCTCGCACCACGAAGGCGCGCCGGCCGCGGTGGGCGAGGCCATGGCCGCCGGGCTGCCGCTTCTTTTGTCTGATATCCCGGCGCACCGCTCGATGGTGCAGGCGGGGAAGGAAGGGCTGCTCTTCCCGGCGCAGGACCCGGCGGCGCTGGCCGAGGCCATCCGCCGCCTGGCCTCGGACGCGGCGGCGCGCGAGCGCATGGGCCGCCAGGCGCGACTGACCGCCGAGCGCGAACTGGCGCTGGAGCGCTGGGTGGAGCGCGAGGTCTCGCTCTACAAGCAGCTGCTGCATGGCGAGGCGCCCGCGGGACTGGGGGCGTCGGATGCCTGATCGCGACGACCAGGCCCACGCGCGGCCAGCCGAGCCTGGCCCCAGCACTCCGGAGGCTGCCCGGCGCTCTGCGGGCAGTGGCGGCCACTACTCGCTGCGCAACATCCGCCGCAGCGCCGGGCATTTCCTGCTCGGCAAGGCGGGCAGCGCGGCGCTCACCTTCACCGCCTTCGCGCTGACGGCGCGGCTGCTCGGCACCTCGGCCTACGGCACCTACGCCAGCCTGCTGGCGGCGGTGGAACTGGGCTTGAGCTTGTCCACGCTGGGCATGGACTGGGCCACCGGCCGCTTCCTGCCCGAGTACCGCGTGCGTGCCAGCCGTCCGCAGCTGGCGCGCTTCATCGCCGCCACCGGGGGCCTGCAGGCGGCGGTGCTGCTGCTGGCCGCTTTCGGCCTGGCGCTGGGGGCGGACGCGCTGGCCGCGCGCATGGGCCTGGCCGATGCGGTGCCGCTGCGCCTCTACGCCGCCGTGCTGGCCACCGAAGGCATGGCCCGCGTGCTGCGCGACCAGATGCTGGGCCTGCTGCTGGCGCAGCGCGCGGTGCAGCTGGCCACCGTGGCGCGCGGCGCGCTGCTGGTGCTGCTGCTGCTGGCCGCGCCGCTGGCGGCGGGCGCCGTGGGTTCCCCGCTGCGCTGGGTCGCGCTGGCCGAACTGGCGGCCGCCGGCGCCGGCCTGCTGGTGGGCGGCGCCGCGCTGCTGCGCATCGTGCGCCACCACGTGCCCGATCCGGCGCCCGCCGGCGCGCCGGCCTGGCAGCCGCCGTCGTGGCGCCGCGTGGCCGCCATCTCGCGCGATGCCTACGCCAGCATGCTGCTGCTGATCCCGGCCGGCGGTGCGGTGCTGACGCTCACTTTGAGCGCCATGGCCGGTGCGCCCGCGGCCGGCGCCTTCGGCTTCGTGCGCGGCTTGACCGAGCAGGTGCGGCGCTTCCTGCCGATCGAGCTCTTCCTGGGCCTGATCCGCCCCGGCATCGTCTCCCGCTATGCCCAGCACCGCGACTTCGCGGCGCTGAACCGGCAGATCGCGCTGGTCTTCGCCGTCAGCGTGCTGGCCGCGCTGCCGGTGCTGGCGCTCCTGATGGCGCAGGCGCCGCTGGTGGCGCGCTTCATCGGCGGCGCGTCCTTCGCCGAGGCCGGGCCGCTGCTGGCCGTGTGGTCGGTCAGCCTGCTGCTCTTCACCCACCGCCGCGCGCTGGAGGTGGTGGCCAACACCGCCGAGCGCTCGGCCGCCTGCATCGTCGGCTCGGCCGTGCTGGCCTTCAGCCCGTTGGCGATGGCCGCGCTGCTGTGGGCCGGCGCGCCGGTGCCGGCCGCGCTGGCCGCGCCGCTGCTGGCCGACCTGGGCTTTTCCGGCGTCGTCGCCTGGCTGCTGCACCGCGCCAGCCTGCCTTATCGCCTGCCCATGCCCACCCTGGCGCGCCTGCTGCTGCTGCTGGCCGGCGCCAGCCTGGTGCTGGCCTTCAGCCCGCGCTGGCTGCCCGTGCTGGGGCACCAGGCCTGGCAGGCCGTGCTGGCCGGTGCGCTGTCGCTGCTGCTCACCTGGGGCATTGCCGCGCTGTGGCGCCCCTTCCAGGCGACCGAACGCGAGGCCATCAACGCCTTGCTGCCGCGGCCCTGGTTCCCGTTCTGAGTCTTTCCTTTCCCGGATGTCTGCGCTGCCCATCGTCTCCCCGACCGACCCTGCCGCTGCCGCCGCGGGTGCCACCGATGGCGCCCGCGCCGCGGCCGAGGGGGTGCGCCGGCCGCTGCGCCTCTTGCTGTCGGTGCCCGAGCCGCACCCCACGCACCGCCCCGACGTGGCCGTGCTTTTCGGCCGTTACCTGCCGCGCCAGGGCGTGGCCAGCGACCTGGTGGGCTGCCACCGCGGCGACGCCGCGCCGGCCTGGCCCGGCGGCGAAGCCTTGACGCGGAAGGCCGCGTCGCGCGGCCTGGGCCGCCACCTGGGCTCGCTGCTGGCCGACCTGCGCCTCTTGCGCCAGGCCCGCCGCGGCTACGACGCGGTGGTGGTGCGCGACAAGACCCTGGGCGCGCTGCTGGGCCTGCTGGCCGCTCGCCTCGCCGGCGTGCCTTTCATCTACTGGATGTCCTTCCCGATGGTGGAGGCCTGGGCCGCCTACGCCGCCGAGCGCGGCCGCTCCGCCGGCTGGCTGCGCTGGGCCGCGGCGGTGGTGCGCGGGCACGTGCTGTCGCGCCTTTTGTACGGCAGCATCCTGCCGCGCGCCGCGCAGGTCTTCGTGCAGAGCGACGCGATGCGCGACGCGCTGGTGGCGCGTGGCCTGCCCGCCGACCGGCTGGTGCCGGTGCCGATGGGCGTGGACGTGGAGGCCGGGCCCTTCCACGCGCCGCCGGCCTTGTCGGCATCGTCGGTGGACGCGCCCACCTTCGGTTATCTCGGCACCCTGAACCGCGTGCGCCGGCCCGAGCTGATGATCCAGGCCTTCGCGCTGCTGCACCGCGAACGGCCCGACGCCCGCCTGCTGCTGGTGGGCGACTGCGACAACGACGCCGACCGCACCTGGCTGCGCGAATGCATCGCCGCCGCCGGCCCGGCCGCTGCCGCCATCGAGCTGACCGGCTGGCTGCCGCCCGACGAAGGCTGGCGCCGCATGGCCGGCTGCGTGGCCGGGCTGTCGCCGATCCCGCGCGGCGCGCTCTTCGACGTCGGTTCGCCGACCAAGGTGGTGGAGTACTTTGCGCTGGGCCTGCCCGTGATCGCCAACGACCAGCCCGACCAGGCCGCGGTGATGGGTGCCGCCGGCGGCCGCTGCGTGCCGCTGACGCCTGAAGGCTTCGCCGGCGCCATGCACGACGTGCTGGTGCACGGCGCGGCGCACCGGGCGGTGGCGGAGCGTGGCCGCATCTGGGTCGCTCAACATCGGAGTTATGCCGCGCTGGCGGCCGGCGTGGGCCAGGCCTTCCGTGACGTGCTGCCGGCCCGCTCGGCGGACGGCCGCATGGTCGTGATGCTGGGGCCGGGCCTGAGCTGCCGCGGCGGCATCTCGTCCGTGTGCGCCAGCTACCGCGACGGCGGGCTCTTCGAGCGCCTCGGCGTGCGCTACGTGTCCACCTTCGAACAGGGCTCGGCCGCACGCAAGCTGGTGGCGGCGGCATCCGCCGTGTTGCGCTTCGGCGGCCTGCTGCTCAAGCGCCGCGTGGCGCTGGTGCACGTGCACGTGGCGACCAACGCCAGCTTCTGGCGCAAGGCCTTCTTCTGCGAGCTGGCGCGGCTGGCCGGCGTGCCCTACCTGCTGCACCTGCATTCGGGCGACACGCCGGCCTTCGTGCAGCGCTGCGGCGCGACGGGCCGGCGCTGGGTGATGCGCACCTTGCGCGGCGCGCAGCGCGTGGTGGTGTTGTCGGCCGAATGGAAGTCGTGGCTGAACACCCTGGACCCCACGCTGCCGACCGAGGTGCTGCCCAACCCGGTGCCGCCCGCGGCGGCCGGCCCCGCCGCGCGCAGCGCCGAACCCTCGGTGCTGTTCCTCGGCCGCCTGCAGGCCGCCAAGGGCGTGCCCGAGCTGATCACCGCCTTCGCCGAGGTGCGCCACACGCTGCCCGGCGCGCGCCTGGTGCTGTGCGGCGACGGCGACCGCGCCGCGGTGCAGGAGCAGCTGGCGGCGCTGAAGCTCTCGGGCGCGGTGGACTGCCCCGGCTGGGTGGAAGGCGATGCCAAGCGCGCGCTGCTGGCCAGCAGCTGGGTCTTTGCATTGCCCTCGCACCATGAAGGCGTGCCGGTGGGCATGCTGGAAGCCATGGCCGCCGGCCTGCCCGCGGTGGGCACGCCGGTGGGCGGCGTGCCCGGCCTGGTGCGCGCCAGCGGCGGCGGCCTGCTGGTGCCGGTGAACGACCCGCCGGCGCTGGCGCAGGCGCTGCTGACCTTGCTGACCGACCGCGCGCTGGCCGAACGCCTGGGCGCGCAGGGCCGGGAGTACGTGCAATCGCACAACGGGCTGGAGGTGGTGGAACGCCACCTGGCCGCGCTCTATGCGCAGGCCCGCACCGAGCGGAGCGCGGCCCGGGCCTGACGCTTGCCCGCGCCGCACCGGCCGCCGACTACAAATTCAGGGAATGACGATGAAGATCTGGTTCGACCTTTCCAACTCGCCGCACATCAACATGTTCGCGGCGCTGATCCGCGACCTGCAGCGCGAGCACGAGGTGGTGATCACCTGCCGGCCGCTGGCCAACACGGTGGACCTGTTGAAGCTGCACCAGCTGGAGCACACGGTCATCGGCCGCCACTACGGCAAGGCCTTCTGGGCCAAGGTCTCGGGCTACCCGGTGCGCTGCGCCGAACTGCACAAGTTCCTGAAGCCCCAGCGCATCGACGTGGCGATCTCGCAGAGCTCCTTCCACTCGCCGGTGGTGGCGCGCTGGCTGGGCGTGCCGTCGATCTACATGAACGACAACGAGCACGCCATGGGCAACATGCCGGCCTTCGTGGCGGCCAACACCATCATGGTGCCGGAGTTCCTCTCGCCCGCGAAACTCAAGCGCCAGCTGGCGCGCGAGCACAAGGTGCTGCCGTACCCCGGCGTCAAGGAAGGCATCTACCTGTGGGAGCTGCACGACCGGTTGCAGCGCAGTGCTAATTCACAAAAAGCGCGGGTGAAGGAACGCAAGACCGTCTACATCCGCCCCGAGCCCTGGACCGCGCAGTACTACCAGGGCGCCAGCAACTTCATGGACGAGCTGATCCTGGGCCTGAAGGACCAGGTGAAGGTGGTGCTGCTGCCGCGTGGCGGCCAGCAGGCGGCGCATTACCGCGATGCGCGCTTCGCCGGCATCCAGCTGGTGGAGACGGCGCTCGACATCGCCGACATCGCCCCCGACTGCGACCTGTTCATCGGCGCCGGCGGCACCATGACGCGCGAGATGGCGGTGCTGGGCATTCCCACCATCTCGGTCTACCAGGACGAGCTGCTCGACGTCGACCGCTACCTGCTCGGCGCCGAGGCCTTCCTGCACCGCCCGGCGCTCACCGCGCCCGAGGCGCTGGACTACCTGCAGTCGATGGCGCGGCGTCCGCCGAACCACGAGCTGCTGCACAAGGGCCGGCAGGCCTACGACCTGATCAAGCAGCGCCTGCTGACCTTGCACTGAGCGTGCCCTGAACACGCTGCACTGAATCTCGAACTGAAGGAGGACTTTCAAATGATCCGTATCGGCATGGTCGGGCTCGGCAAGATGGGCTTGTCGCACCTGGCGATCGTGCGCGCGCACCCCGACGTGCAGGTGGTGGCCGCCTGCGACAGCGTGGCCTACCTGACCGACGTGCTCGGCAAGTACACCGGCCTCAAGTGCTATTCCACGATGGACGAGATGCTGCGCCACGAAGCGCTGGACGCGGTGGTGATCTCCACCCCGTCCAAGCTGCATGCGCAGATGGTGAGCGACGCCCTGGCGCGCGGCCTGCACGTGTTCTGCGAGAAGCCCTTCGTGCTCGACGTGGCCGACGGCGAGGCGCTGGTCAAGTCCGCCGAGGCGCGCCAGCGCGTCACGCAGGTGGGCTACCACTACCGCTTCGTCGGCGCCTTCAAGGAAGCCGCGCGCGTGGCCCGCAGCGGCGCGCTGGGCCGCGTGCACCACATCCGCGTCGAGGCCTATGGCCCGGTGGTGCTGCGCGCCAAGGGCAGCACCTGGCGTTCGGCCAAGAGCGAAGGCGGCGGCGCGCTGTACGACTACGCCTGCCACGCCATCGACCTGGTGAACTTCGCCTCGCCCTCGCCCGTCACCGCGGTGACCGGCGCGGTGCGGCAGGGCGTGTTCTCGCGCGATGTCGATGACGAGGTCTACGCCACGCTGCATTTCGCCGACGGCGGCACCGGCCAGCTGTGCGTGAACTGGAGCGACGAGAGCTACCGCAAGATGAGCACCAAGCTGATGGTGTGGGGCAGCAACGGGCGCCTGAATGCCGACCGGCAGGAGTGCCAGGTGTTCATGCGCGAGCCCTTCGCCGCCACGCCGGAACTGAAGCCCGGCTGGACCGTGCGCTACACCACCGAGCTGACCGAAGAGGTCTGGTTCTACCTGCGCGGCGAGGAGTACTCGGCGCAGATCGACTACTTCGTGCAGAGCATCCGCCTGGGACGGACCGACGGCGAGAACAACTTCAAGTCGGCGCTGCAGGCCGACCGCGTGGTCGACATGGTGCTGCAGTCCGCCCGTGGTCCCGCCTTCGCGCCGCAGGGCCATGCCCCCGCGGCAGGCCACCGCCCCGTGCCGGTGCCGGTGATGCGCAAGGGCCTGTTCGCCCGGATCTTCGGCTGAAGGTGACGCGTCCTTTGAACGTCATGACCATCCAACACACAGCTTCCGCACCCACGATGGACCGCATCCTTTTCGGCGACAACCAGTTCTTCGGCGTCAACCACATGTCCGAGGAGAAGGCGCGCGCGCAGCAGATGCGCTTCCAGGACCTGTCCGCCGTCATCGAGGTGCTCGACGCCGCCTATGCGGAGGGCATCCGCACCTTCATGTGCACCACGCACGACCGCGTGGCCGAGATCTGCGACCACGTGCGCGCCCATCCCGAGCGTTATCCCGACTACCAGTTCTACCCCTGCATGCCGTACGCCCACAAGTACGCCAATGCGGTGACCGAGCACGGGATGATCGAGGCGCTGCGCCAGTTCCTGCCCGCCGACGGCGCGGTGAGCGCCATGCTCAAGGGCGGCGTGGCGCTGGCCAACAAGGACATCGCGACGATCATGCAGTTGCTGATCGACGCCGAGATGAAGATGTTCCACGGCCTGAAGACGCCGGTGATCTTCATCCAGAACGTCATCACCGACCTGCTGCTGGGCCTCGGGTTCGACCAGTGCTTCCGCATCTTCCACGACCACGTGCGCGAGAAGTACGGCGCCGAGCCCGGCTACATCACGATGAACCTGCCGCGCCTGCTGGATGTGCTGGAGAAGCAGGGCATCGAGAACCCCATCGTCTGCGCCAACATCAACAAGATCGGCTTCCGCATGTGCGGCGGCATCGAGACCTACGAAAAGGCCATCGCCACGCGGCGCTTCCGGCCCGTGGCGATGTCGGTGCTGGCCTCCGGCGCCATCACGCCGCGCGAGGCCATCGAGTACGTCTGCGCACAGCCGAAGATCGAGTCCATCGTGTTCGGCGCGTCCAGCCGCGGCAACATCCGGCAGACCAAGGCGCTGATCGACGAGTGTTCGGCGGCGACCGCCGTCGCCGCGTAAGGCGCCTGGCGGGGCGGGCCGGTGGCGGCGCGGCCCCGCCTGCCCGATCTCAGCGGCTCTGCACGTGCGAGCGCACGTCGTATTCCGTGTAGAGCCCCGTCGGGTCGTTGATCAGCGCCGGCGTGCGCACCAGGATGGTCTTGGTCGAAGCCGCGCTGATCCAGGTGTTGTAGGCCGCCACCCACTGGTAGTGGCCGATCTTCACGTAGGGCGTCACCTCGGGGTAGTTGTAGCCGAAGGGACCCGCGTAGTTGACGATCTGCGTGCCGTCGCGCCAGACCTTCAGGTACGGGTTGTGCACCGCGTGGGGCGAGATGCGCGCCTTCACGACGAAGTAGCTCCAGACGTTGGACGGCACCGCGCCGTTGGTCCAGTGCACGCGGGTGGTGGTGGACGCTACCGTTGGCGGGTAGGCGGCATTGGCCTTCGAATCGATCTGCAGCTTGCCGCCCTTCAGCGCCAGCGTCAGGAACGGGCCCAGGGGAATGGTGCCGTTGCTCCAGTGCCATTGCATCAGGATCTGCTCGTCGGTGGTCGGCACCCAGTCCTTCAGCCGGATGCCGAAGGCGAACCACACGTCCTGGTTCACCGGCAGCTTGCCGCCGAAGGAGGGCGAGAAGGTCATCTCGCAGCGCGGTGCGCCGGCCACCAGCGCGTCACCCGAATTGGGGCGGAACATCAGCACCTTGCGGGCGCTGTTCTCGGGGTCGGGCACCTTGCCGAAGCGGGTCTTGCCCAGGCCGTCGCCGAGGTCGAAGCCGAGGATGCCGTACTCGGGGATGTTGATCGCGCCCACCTTCTGGCCGCTGCATTCCACGCCCCAGGTCCACTTGTAGCTGCTGAAGAGGTGGTCGGCCTCGACCTGCAGGCGGATGTCGGTGGCGTTGATCGGCCGCGGGGCGGTGGTGGCTTCCTGCACCAGCGTGCCGCCGGCCGAGGTGGCGGTGGCCAGCGTGGTGGGCACCGGCACGCTGCGGTTGCCGCTGCGGCTGGCGGTGGTGGGTGCAGGTGCCATGGCCGCGCTGGCTTCGGCGACGGGCCGCGGCTCGCTTGGCGCGGCGGTGGCGGTGGCCTCGACGGCCTGTGCGCTGGTGGATTTGTCCGGGCCCGTGGATGCGCTG